>DASUPQ010000688.1 GCA_036280995.1 Actinomycetota bacterium
GTGGTCAGCCTGACCATGCCCGAGTCGCTGGAGCGGGCCGTCGCCTGGGCCCGCGACAACCGCCGCCGGCCCCGCCACGCCCCGTCCTCCTGGTGGGCCGGCCCGGCCGTCGCCGCCGCCCCCGACCTGGCCGCCCGCCTCCCCGGCGACCTCCTCGACGGCACCGTCGACGCCGGGGCGGCGGCTGTCGACGCCACCCTGGCCCGCCGCCGCTGACCTCAGCCGGCGGCCGCGGCCAGCTCGACCGCGTGGGCGACGAACCGCATGGTCCCGGCCAGGCCGCGGTCGTCCAGGCGGACGTCGGCGCGCCAGCCGAGCGCCCGGTCGATCAGCGGCGCCCACGCCGGGCCGAGCAGGCGGCGCGCCCAGACGGCCGCCTCGGGCTTGGACACCAGCACGCCCCGGTCGAGCGCGTACAGGTTCCGGCACATGGTCAGGACCGCGAACGCCTGGTAGTTGCGGGGCCGCAGCCAGGCCAGGTCGGCGCCCGGCTCCAGCCGCCCGGCCCAGTCGCCCAGCATCGAGGCCAGCACGGCGGCCTGCAGCTCGCCGGCGCCGATCGGGTCGATCAGCTCCCGCGGGTCGGGCCCGGTCACGACCACCCCGTGCTCGCGGGTCACCCAGCGGTCCAGCACCCAGGTGGGACCGGGCCGGCCGGGGCCGAAGTCCCAGTCGGACCCGACGGTGGGCTGCTGGTCGCCGGCCGGTTGCTGGCCGCGTAGCGCCGCCGGGGCCAGGTAGACGCCCTCCAGCCTGGCCACCCAGCCGCCTTCGGCCTTGAACCCGGCGTGCAGGGCGCCGAGGCGCTCCAGGGCCGGCCCGCCGAGCGTCCCGGCGGTGGCGGCGTGGAAGTCGATGTCGCTGGACGGCGGGAAGAAGTCGCCAAGGGCCAGCGACCCGTGCAGGTACAGCCCGACCAGGTCGTCCCCGATGGCCTCGGCGACCCCGTCCAGCAGCCGCTCCACGGCCCGGTCGACCTCGGGCCAGCGCGTCGGCCAGGCACCGCGGCCACGGCCGGTCACTCGCGGGGGAGCGGGGCCATGGCGAGGCGGAAGGCGCCGATGCGGGCGTCGGCCATGCCGTAGTAGACGTCGGCCTCGTGCTCGGAGCGGTGGTCGATGGCGGTGGGGAAGACGACGTTGGGGACGACCCCTCGCGCTCGCCGGCCAGCTCCGGCTCCAGCAGCGGCTCGGCCGAGCGGGCCACCACCCGGGTGACGTCCCCGGGGTCGAGCAGCATCGCCCCGGCGCTGTAGCGGACCGCCGGCTGGTGGTCGACGCGGCCCGCCTCCAGCCGCCCGGCCACCCCGTGGTGCAGGACCAGCCAGCCGCCGCCGACCCGCCGCGGCGGGGTGCCGCCGCCCAGCTTGGCCTCCTCCCAGGGTCGCTCGGGCAGGGCGACCAGCCGGTGGTCGCGGAGGCTGGTCAGGCGGACGGGGTCGGCCGGGACCTCCTTGGCCGGGGTGAACGACACCCAGATGCCGGGCCGCGGGTCGGGCAGCCCGGGCAGCAGGTCGCCCTCGGCCGGGTTGGCCCACGACAGGTCCCACATGGGCCGGTGCAGCAGCGCGAACGCGGGCTCGCCGCCCGGGCCGGGCACCGGCTCGGGGAACAGCAGCGCGTCCATGTTGGGGTACAGGTTCAGGTCGGTGCGCAGGCCCGGCTCGAAGGCCGGGATCACCAGCACCACCGCGCCGGCCAGGATGGCCCCGAACGGGTTGGCCTGGCGGTACGCCACGGAACTCCAACCTGGCCAGGGAGTAGCCGAGCAGCAGGGTGCAGAGCAGCACCCTGCCGGTGAAGATCCCCGAGTTGAGCAGGGTCCGGGGCAGGTTGATGGCCTGGTTGATGTCGCGCAGGTTGTCCAGGGTCAGGATGGCCGGGTTGGGGAACGCCCCTGACTCGTCCGAGTTGGGCTCGCGCTGCAGGGTCCCGACCACCGTGTAGTAGAAGGGGGACAGGAACACGAGGGCGCCGAGGCTGAGGCCGAGCAGCGGTTGGGTGGCGGTGGCCACGGTCAGCTCCTCTCCAGCAGGTGGCGGTTCACCAGCGACACGACCATCACGCCGATCGCCAGCGGCACCCCGATGGCGGCCGCATACCCAGCTTTGCCCTGCTCGATGCCCTCGGTGTACATGGCGTCGCCCCGGGCGGCTTCACCGTGGCCAGCCGCTGACCCGGAGCGCGGGCGGGGCCCGGTTGCCGGGCGGTCCGCCGTCGCCTGCCGCGGGCCGGGTACCGTGGGCCCCATGACGGACCGAGCGGCCCTGGCCGCCTTCCGGGAACGGTTCCAGGGGGAGGTCGTGGTCCCCGGCGACCCGGGGTACGACCGGGCCCGGGCGGTCTGGAACGCGACCGCCGCCGCCCGGCCGGCCGTGGTCGCCCGCTGCGCCGGGGCCGGCGACGTGGTCGCGGCCGTCCGCTTCGCCCGCGAGCGGGAGCTGCTGGTCGCCGTGCGCGGCGGCGGGCACAGCTACCCGGGGTTCTCGACCTGCGACGGCGGCATCGTGATCGACCTGTCGCCGATGGCCGGGGTCCGGGTCGACCCGGACCGCCGGATGGCCACGGCGGCCGGGGGCGCCCTGCTCGGGGAGCTCGACCGCCAGGCCCAGGCGCACGGGCTGGCCTGCCCGACCGGGCACGTCTCCCATACCGGGGTCGGCGGCCTGACCCTCGGCGGCGGCGTCGGGCGGCTGACCCGCCGGCACGGGCTGACGCTCGACAACCTGGCCGCGGTCGAGCTGGTCACGGCCGAGGGCGAGCGGGTCCGGGCCGACGCCGGCAGCGAGCCGGAGCTGTTCTGGGGCCTGCGCGGGGCCGGGGCCAACTTCGGGATCGCGACCTCGTTCGAGCTGCGCCTGCACCCGGTCGGGCCGCTGGTGCTGGCCGGCATCGCCGTCTACCCGGTGGAGCGGGCCCGCGAGGTCGCGGCCGCCTTCGGCGCCTACATGGCCGGCGCCCCCGACGAGGTCACGGCCGGGCTGGGCTGGTTCGTGGCCCCGTCCGGCCCGCCGTTCCCGCCGGCGGTGGCCGGCCGCCCGGTGGTGGTGGTCAACGCCACCCACGCCGGCCCGCTGGAGGGGGCCGAGCGCGACCTGGCGCCGCTGCGGGCCCTCGGGCCGGCCCTGGACACCTTCGCCCCCCGCCCCTACCTGGAGCTCCAGGCCGAGAGCGACGACCACTACCGCTGGGGCCGGCGCAACTACTGGAAGGGCCTGCTTCTCGAGGCCCTGGCCGGCGAGGCCGTGGACCGGATCGGCGCCCTGGTGGCGTCCGCCCCCGGGCCCGACTGCGGGGTCGGGCTGCTGTCGCTCGGCGGCGCCTTCGGCCGGGTCCCCGAGGACGCCACCGCCTTCAGCGGCCGCTCGGCCACCCTCTGGCTGATCACCGAGGCGGTCTGGGACGACCCCGCCGAGGACCCGGCCCGCATCGCCTGGGGCCGCCACGCCATGGCCGCCCTGCGCCCCTTCGCGACCTCGGTCAACTACGTCAACGACCTGGGCCAGCTCGACCAGGACGCCGTCCGCGGCGCCTACGGCCCGGCCAAGTACGACCGCCTGGCCGCCCTCAAGCGCACCTGGGACCCGGACAACGTGTTCCGCCGCAACCAGAACATCAGCCCGGGGCATCGACGTGCCGTGTTCGGGTAGTCGCTACCGCGGCAGGGGGGCCGGGTGGGTGGTGGCGCCGGTGGTGGCGGACTCCTGGACGGCCAGGGCGGTGGCCAGGCTGGTCCAGGCGTCGGCGGGGGTGACGGTTGGCCACCCGCCGGTGGTGGCGGCGGTGAGGAGGTCGGCCAGGCCGGCCCGGACGGACTCGCGGTAGACGCGGTGCTTGGTCGCCTGGCCGCCCAGGGTGGCCCGCAGGCGCAGGTCCCAGCGGCCGGGCTGGCTGCGGCTGGCCAGCTCCAGGGTGATGCGCTCGGCCCCGCTGGGGCGGTAGCCGGGGACGGCCAGGGCGGCCTGCTGGTCGGTGGTCAGGGCCTGCACCGCGGCCAGGCCGGGGCCGTCGGTGCGGACGTCCAGCTCCAGCTCGACCGGGATCCAGCCGTAGAGCCGGCCGCTGGCCGTCCCCCCCCAGTCCAGGGTGGTCCACTGGGACTCGGAGCGGTCGGGCCGGGCGAAGCTGTGGGCGTAGCTGGCGGTGGCGCCGCCGGGGTGGCCGGCCGCGACCAGGACGGTGTCGACCCGGCCGTCGGGCCGGGCCGCCTCCAGGGCCTGCACCCGCTCGGGCTGGGAGCCGAGCAGCCAGGCGGCGGCGTCGAAGAAGTGGACGCCGTGCTCGACCGCGATGCCGCCGCTGATCTCCCGGTCCCAGAACCAGTGGTCGGGACCCAGCCGCTCGTCGCTGGCCAGGTTCTCCAGGGCGAAGCGGCGGGGCGGCGGCAGCACCGTCTGCTGCAGCCGGCCCAGCAGGGCGTAGAGGGGGTTGCGGCGGAGCACGTAGTCGACCGTCAACCGGGGCGCCCCGGGCCGGGTGGCCGCCGCCAGCAGCTCGGTGGCGTCCTCCAGCCGGGTCGCGAGCGGCTTCTCGCAGAACACGTGACGGCCGGCGCGCAGGGCGGCCAGGGCCAGCCCGGCGTGGCCGGCCGGCGGGGTGGCGACGGCCACCACCGCGACCCGCGGGTCCTCGAGCAGCTGGCCGGGCGCGCAGGCGGCGATCCGATGGGCGGCGGCCAGCGCCTCGGCCCGGGCCGGGTCGCGGTCGGCGACGGCCACCGGGCGCAGCCCCGGCAGCTCGGCGGCCGCCTCCAGGACCAGGGCCCCGAACCGCCCGGCCCCGACCAGGCCGAGACCCAGGTCGGCCGGCGGCGGGCCTGGCGGCCCGGCCGGCCGGTCAGGCCAGGGTGAGCCGGTCAGCTGCGGGGCTCGGCCTGGAGGAGCTTCACCGGCAGCTCGCGGCCGGTCGGGGTGACGTAGCTGAACTCGTCGCCGGCCTTGCGGCCCGAGACGGCCTGGCCGAGGGCCGACTGGACGCTGAGCACGTCCATGCCGTCGATCGCCTCCTCGCGGCTACCGAGGAAGTAGGTCTCCTCCTCGCCGGCGATCTCCAGGACAACCACGGCCCCCGGCCCGGCGACTCCGCTGGTCCCGGCCACCTCGCCGACCACGGCCGTGCTGAGCAGCGTCTCCAGCTGGCGGATGCGGGCCTCCATCATCCCCTGCTCGTTCTTGGCCGCGTCGTAGTCGGCGTTCTCACGGATGTCGCCATGCTCGCGGGCCGTGCCGATGGCCTGGGAGACGCGCTCACGCCCCTCCGTCTTGAGCTCGTTGAGCTCGCTGGACAGCCGCTCGAAGGCCTCGGGAGTCAGGTAGGTGACGCCGCGCTCACTGGTTGGCTGAGACATCGTTGATGGAACCTCCTTGCCCTACAAGGTGCCGGCCCTACAGGTTGCCGCGGAGCGCCTGCTCACGCTCCAGGGCCACGAACAACGCCTTGAAATTGCCTTCGCCGAACCCGCGGGCGCCGTGCCGCTCGATCAGCTCGAAGAAGACTGTCGGCCGATCCTGGGCCATCCTGGAGAAGATCTGCAGCAGATGGCCCTCGTCGTCCCGGTCGGCGAGCACGCCGAGCTCGGCCAGGCTGTCGAGGTCGAGGTCGATGTCGCCGAAGCGGCCGGCCAGCTCGTCGTAGTAGGTGTCGGGCACCCGCATGAACTCGATGCCCCGGTCGCGCAGGGCGCGCACGCTGGCCACGATGTCGCCGGTCTGGATGGCGATGTGCTGGACGCCCGGACCGCCGTAGAAGTCCAGGTACTCGTCGATCTGGGAGCGTCTCTTGCCCTCGGCCGGCTCGTTGATGGGGAACTTGATGCGGCCGTCGCCGTCCCAGACCACCTTGGACATCAGGGCCGAGTACTCGGTCGAGATGGCCTCGTCGCTGAAGTGGACCAGCTCGGTGAAGCCCATCACCCGCTCGTAGAACTCGACCCACTGGTTCATCCGGCCCAGCTCGACGTTGCCGACCACGTGGTCGATGGCCTCGAGGCCGACCGGCGGCAGCGGGTCGGGCACGGTCGTCCACTCGGCGAAGCCGGGCAGGAACGGGCCGCTGTAGCCGGACCGGTCGACCAGCGAGTGGATCGTGTCGCCGTAGGTGGCGATGGCCGCCCGGCGGACGATGCCGTGCTCGTCCTTGTCGTCGCTGGGCTCGGCCACGCCGGTGGCCCCGCGCTCGACGGCGGCGGCGTAGGCGACCCCGGCGTCGGGCACGGCCAGGGCCACGTCGTGGACCCCGTCGCCGTGGCGGGCGACGTGGTCGGCGATCTCGGTGCCGGGCCGCAGGGAGCTGGTCAGCACCAGCCGGATCGACCCCTGGCCGAGCACCCAGGAGGCGCGGTCGCGCAGGCCGGTCTCGGGGCCGGCGTAGGCGAGCGGGGTGAAGCCGAAGCCGGTGCGGTAGAAGTGGGCCGCCTGCTTGGCGTTGCCGACCCACAGCTCGACGTGGTCGATGCCGAGCAGGGCAAGAGGGTCGTTTGGGGTAGTCGCGGTCACAGCTCCACCTCCCGCGAGACGGCAAAAGCAGCCCAGAATGCGCAAAAGGGCGGGACGAGGTGCCCGCACCGGCGACCAATCTACCGTCTGGACGCCGCGTACGCTAGGTGTTCGGGACGAACCTTCCATTCCTAACGAACGGGGCAGGCAAAGTTCGCTACCCTTGGTGGCTGTCCCGCCCAGGAAAGGAGCGTCCAGGTCGTGCCCAGAACCCTGCTCGCCGTGCATGCGCATCCCGACGACGAGTCGTCCAAGGGCGCGGGGACGATGGCCCGCTACGCCGACGAGGGCGTCCGGGTCGTGGTCGTCACCTGCACCGGCGGGGAGGCGGGGGAGATCCTCAACCCGGCCATGGACAGGCCGGGGGTGCTGGAGCGGATGCCCGAGCTGCGCCGCCAGGAGCTGGCCAAGGCGCTGGAGATCCTCGACGTGACCGCCCACCACTGGCTCGGCTACCGCGACTCGGGCATGGCCGACAGCGAGACCAACGGCCACCCGGACGCCTTCGCCAACGCCGACCTGGAGGAGGCCACCGGCCGGCTGGTCGCCCTGATCCGGGCCGAGAAGCCCCAGGTGGTGCTGACCTACGACGAGCGCGGCGGCTACCCGCACCCCGACCACATCCGCACCCACGAGGTCTCGATGGCCGCCTTCGAGGCCGCCGGCGACCCCGCCCGCTACCCCGAGGCCGGGCCGCCCTTCCAGCCGCTCAAGCTCTACTACCACGCCACCTTCAGCCGGGCCCGGATGGAGACGATCCACGAGGGCGCGGTCGCCCGCGGGATCGAGAGCCCGTTCGCCGAGTGGCTGGAGCGCTGGGAGGAAGAGGAGGAGGGCTTCCCCGAGCCGGTCATCACCACCCAGGTCGACGTGGCCGCCTGGCTGGGCCGGCGGCGCGACGCCCTGATCGCCCACGCCACCCAGATCGACCCCAACAGCTTCTGGTTCGCCGTCCCCGACGAGGTCGTGGCCGAGGTGTACCCCTGGGAGGACTACACCCGGGTCCGCTCCCTGGTGCCGGTCCCCGAGCACGAGACCGACCTGTTCGAGGGGATCGACCCCGACGGCAACCCCATCCGCTAGCGCCCCGCACGGGCTATGCTTCCCGGCATGGAGGTGTACGACTCGATCCTCGAGGTGGTCGGGGGCACCCCGCTGGTCCGGCTGTCGCGGCTTGGCCGGGGACTGGCCCCGACCCTGCTGGCCAAGGTCGAGTACCTGAACCCCGGCGGCTCGGTCAAGGACCGGATCGGGCTGGCCATGGTCGAGCGGGCCGAGCGGGCCGGCCAGCTCAAGCCGGGCGGCACGATCGTGGAGCCGACCAGCGGCAACACCGGGGCCGGGCTGGCCATCGTCGCCGCCCTCAAAGGCTACCGGTGCGTGTTCGTGATGCCGGACAAGATGAGCCAGGAGAAGATCGCCCTGCTCCGGGGCTACGGGGCCGAGGTCGTGATCACCCCGACGGCGGTGCCGCCCGACTCGCCGGAGTCCTACTACTCGGTGGCCAACCGGCTCACCGCCGAGATCCCCGGCGCCGTCCAGCCCAACCAGTACGCCAACCCGGCCAACCCCGAGGCCCACTACGCCAGCACCGGGCCCGAGCTGTGGGACCAGACCGGCGGGGCGATCGACGTGTTCGTGGCCGGGATCGGCACCGGCGGCACCATCTCCGGGGCCGGCCGCTACCTCAAGGAGCGCAAGCCCGACCTGGTGGTGGTCGGGGCCGACCCCGAGGGGTCGATCTACACCTCCGACGACGTCCACCCCTACCTGCTCGAGGGGGTGGGGGAGGACTTCTGGCCCGAGACCTTCGACCGCTCGGTGGTCGACCGCTACGTCACCGTCCCCGACCGGGACTCGTTCCTGATGACCCGCCGCCTGGCCCGCGAGGAGGGGCTGCTGGTCGGCGGGTCGTGCGGGCTGGCCATGGTCGCCGCCATCGAGGTGGCCAAGGAGTACGGCCGCGACACCACCATCGTCGTCCTGCTGCCCGACGGGGGCCGCGGCTACCTGTCCAAGGTCTACAACGACGACTGGATGCGCGACCACGGGTTCCTGCCCCGCCGCGGCGCCGCCACCGTGGTCGACGTGCTCGGCGGCAAGGCCCACCACGACACCCCGCCGCTGGTCACCGTCGCCTCCCACGAGCGGGTCAAGGAGGCGATCGACCGGCTCCACGCCTACTCGGTCAGCCAGCTCCCGGTCGTCCACGGCGAGGACCCGGCCGACCTCTCCAGCGTGGTCGGCTCCGTCCAGGAGGGCACCCTCCTGGAGCGCCTGTTCCGCAAGCCCGAGGTCCTCGACGCCCAGGTCGTCGACGTCATGGACCCGCCGTTCCCCACCATCGAGCAGCACGAGCAGGCCGAGGCCGCCTTCGAGCTCCTCTCCAAGGGCCGCTCCACCGCCGTCCTGGTCACCGACCACGGCCGCGCCGTTGGCGTCATGACCCGCTCCGACCTCCTCGACCACCTGGCCACCCGCACCGCCGCCCGGTAGCCGGCCGCCGATGTCGTGGGAGTGGCAGGCCGGGTCCTGGCTCCGCTGGGCCCGCACCCCCGGCCACGACTCCTACTGGTTCTTCCGCGACGCCTTCTTCGACGCCATCGTCCCGGCCGCGGGCCGCCGCACCCTGGAGGTCGGCTGCGGCGAGGGCCGGGTCACCCGCGACCTCGTCCAGCGCGGCCACCAGGTCGTCGCCCTCGACATCTCCGAGACCCTGATCGCCAGCGCGGCCGCGGCCAACCCGTTCGGCGACTACGTGCGCGGCGACGCCGCCGCCCTGCCCTTCGCCGACGCCTCCTTCGACCTGGTGGTCGCCTACAACTCCCTGATGGACGTGGACGACATGCCGGCCGCGGTGCACGAGGCGTCCCGCGTCCTGGAGCCGGGCGGCCGCCTCGGCGTCTGCGTCACCCACCCGGTCGCCGACGCCGGCAAGTTCGAGTCCAAGGCGCCCGACGCCCCGTTCGTCATCGGCGGCACCTACCTCGGCCGCCACCGCTTCGAGGACACCCTGGAGCGCGACGGCCTCCAGATCACCTTCACCGGCTGGCGCTACTCCCTGGAGGAGTACACCCGCGCCCTCGAGGAGGCCGGCCTCCTGATCGAGCGCCTGCGCGAGCCCCCGGCCCCACCGGCCGCCCTCGACGCCCGCCCCGGCTACGAGCGCTGGCGGCGCCTCCCCAACTTCCTCCACCTCCGGGCCGTCAAGCCAGCCTAGGTGCCATACCTCGTGCCATTCATCGCAGGCAGAAGACGACGGTCTACCTCCCCGACGCGCTCAAGCGCCGGCTGGCCCAGGCCGCCCACTGCCGCGGCGAGCCGGAGGCGGCGCGGGTCCGCGCCGCC
>DASUPQ010000689.1 GCA_036280995.1 Actinomycetota bacterium
CTGGGCCGACGAGCAGACGGCCCGGCCGCTGCGGGCGTCGGTGTGGCTGGTGCTCACCACCGTGATCATGATCGCGGCCGAGCTGTACGACCGGGCCCGCAGCCGGCGGGAGGCGCCGGTCCCGGCGGCGAGCCCGGGGACCCGGGCCGAGCGGTTCGGGCGGGCCGGGGCGGCGCCCGCCCCGGCGCCCGAGGACGCCGAGGAGGAGCTGAAGCGGCTGCCGGTGGCCAAGGCGGCCGGCATCGGCCTGGCCCAGGCCCTCGCCCTGGTCCCCG
Source organism: Actinomycetota bacterium (assembly GCA_036280995.1). Classification (NCBI taxonomy): domain Bacteria; kingdom Bacillati; phylum Actinomycetota; species Actinomycetota bacterium. The sequence continues at coordinate 276 of DASUPQ010000689.1, forward strand.
GGACCAGCCGCTCCGGGGTGACGATCTCGGCCGGGCTGTTCCAGGGCGTGTCCAGGGGCACGGCGGCCCGCTTCTCGTTCCTGCTGTCGATCCCGGCCATCCTCGGCGCCGGCATCCTCAAGCTGGACGAGCTGTCGGGCGCCACCGAGACCCCGGCCGAGCTGGTCGCCGGCACCGTCGCCGCCGCCGTCTCGGGGTTCGTGGCCGTGTCGTTCCTGCTCCGCCTGCTGCGGACCCGGACCCTGTGGCCGTTCATCTGGTACCGGCTGATCGCCGGCGGGCTGTTCGTGCTGCTGCTGGCCACCGTCCGGTCGTAAATCCGGCGACCGGACCGGGAGGCCCGGGTAGGCTCTTGGCCATGGTCATGGTCCGACCGGCCACGGTCGCGGACGCGCCGGCCATGGGCCGGCTGCACGTCCGCGCCTGGCAGGCCGCCTACCGCGGCCACATGCCCGGCGACTACCTCGACGGCCTCCGCGCCTCCGAGCGCGCCGCCGGCTGGGAGCGCGTGCTGCGCTTGGAGCGGGACCGGGGCGCCGTCCTGGTGGCCGAGCAGGCCGGCGAGGTGACCGGGTTCGCCAACGTCGGCCCGGCCGAGGACCCTGCGGACGCGGGCGAGCTGTACGCCATCAACGTCGACCCCGCCCACTGGGGGACGGGCGCCGGCCGGGCCCTGCTCCTGGCCGCCCAGGCCAAGCTGGCCAGGCTGGGCAATGACGAGACGGTGCTGTGGGTCCTGCCCGCCAATGCCCGCGCCCGCCGCTTCTACGAGATCGCCGGCTGGGTCGCCGACGGCAGCGAGCGGACCATGGAGGTGCTCGGCGTCGTCGTTCCCGAGGTGCGCTACCGGAGGCGCTCGACCAGCGAGGAGAGCTCGTCGGCGACGCCGCCCGGCACCGAGTAGCCGGTCTCGTCGCGGATCTCGGCGAAGTGGTCGCGCACGTCCTCCAGGGTGAGGGCCGGGTTGGCGTAGCCAGGGGTGAGGCCGACGAAGAAGCGGGCGACCCGCCCGCCCCCGGCCGAGTAGATCTCGCCCGTCACCGGGCAGTCCTCGGAGACCAGCCAGGCGGCCACGGGCGCGACCAGGCCCGGGTCGAGCTTGGGGGCGAGCGGGCCCAGCAGCTCCTCGGTCAGGCGGGTGCGGGCGATCGGGGCGAGCACGTTGGCCCTGATGTTGTGGCGGGCGCCCTCCTGGGCGAGCACCCGGGCCAGGCCGACCAGGCCCATCTTGGCCGCGCCGTAGTTGCTCTGGCCGAAGTTGCCGAGGATGCCCGAGTTGGAGGCGGTGACCAGGACGCGGCCGTAGCCGGCCTCGCGCATCTTCACCCAGGCCGGCCGGAGCACGTGGAAGGCCCCCTTGAGGTGCACGTCGAGCACGGGGTCGAGCAGCTCCGGGGTCAGGTTGTGGAACGCCTTGTCGCGCAGGATGCCGGCGTTGCTGATGACGATGTCGACCCGGCCGAAGGCGTCGAGGGCGGTGTCGACGATCGCCTGCCCGCCCTCGACCGTGGCCACCGTGCTGGTGTCGGCGACGGCCTCCCCGCCCAGGTCCTCGATCTCCTTGACCGTCTGCTCGGCCGGGCCGGCCGACGCGCCGGTCCCGTCGGTGGCGCCGCCGAGGTCGTTGACGACCACCTTGGCGCCCCGCGAGGCCAGCAGCAGGGCGTGCTCACGGCCCAGGCCCCCGCCGGCCCCGGTCACGATCGCCACCCTGTCGTCGAAACGGATGTCGGCCATCGCTCGCCTCCCGTGTCGCGCCACCGGACCCTACGATACGGGCATGGGTCCCCTCGAGGGAGTGCGGGTCGTCGAGCTGGCCGGGATCGGGCCGGGGCCGTTCTGCGCCATGCTCCTGGCCGACCTGGGCGCCGAGGTGCTGGCCGTGGACCGTCCGGCGGCGGGTGGGCCCGGCTGGCCGGCGCTGTTCGCCCGGGGACGGCGCCGGGTCGCCGTCGACCTCAAGCATCCCGAGGGCCCGGGGGTGGTGCTCGACCTGGTCGCCGGGGCCGACGCCCTGGTCGAGGGGTTCCGGCCGGGGGTGGCGGAGCGGCTCGGGATCGGGCCCGAGGCGTGCCTTCACCGCAACCCGCGCCTGGTCTACGGGCGCGTCACCGGCTGGGGCCAGGACGGCCCGCTGGCCCGCTCGGCCGGCCACGACATCGACTACATCGCCGTGGCCGGGGCGCTGCACCCGGTGGGGCCGGCCGGCGGGCCGCCGGTGCCGCCGCTCAACCTGCTCGGCGACTTCGGCGGCGGCGGCATGCTGCTCGCCCTCGGGGTGGTGGCGGCCCTGCTGGAGGCGGGCCGGTCGGGGCGCGGGCAGGTGGTGGACGCGGCCATGGTCGACGGGGCCGCCCTGCTCACCACCCAGCTCCACGAGCTGCTGGCGGCCGGGCTCTGGAGCGACCAGCGCGGCGCCAACCTGCTCGACGGGGCGGCCCCCTTCTACGCCGTCTACGAGACCGCCGACGGCCGCCACCTGGCCGTTGGCGCCCTGGAGCCGCAGTTCTGGGCCGAGCTGCTGGACCGGCTCGGCCTGGCCGCCGACGACCTGCCCGCCCAGCTCGACCGCGACGGCTGGCCGGACCTGCGGGAGCGGCTGGCGGCGACGTTCCGGACCAGGACCCGCGACGAGTGGTGCGCCCTGCTGGAGGGCACCGACGCCTGCGTCGCCCCGGTGCTGTCGCTCCTGGAGGCCCCCGCCCACCCCCCCAACCAGGCCCGCGCCACCTTCGTCGACGTCGGCGGCGTCCCCCAGCCCGCCCCCGCCCCCCGCTTCAGCCGCACCCCCTGCCCCATCCCCACCCCACCCGCCTCCGGCGGGGACGACGCCGAGGTCCTGGCCGCATGGGGGCTGCCGCCGGAGCGGGTCGAGCGCCTCCGCGCCGCCGGCGCGATCCCGCGGCGACCCTGACCGGGCCACGCGGCCACCGGCCTACCAGTCGGCCTGCCAGCAGTCGCCGGCCAACGGCACCTTCTCGGGGCGGCCGTCGCGGACCACGTAGACGGTCGCCGGCCGCTGGTCGTCGGGCTTGCCGGCGACGGCCACGAGCACGTGGCGGCCCGTCCGGTCCACGTCCAGGGCGAACGGCTCCACCCGGAGGCCGAGCGGGACGGTCTCCTCCACCGCCCGGGTCTCCAGGTCGTAGCGGACCAGGAGGTTGTCGTAGGACCCGCCGCCGCAGCCCCGCGAGCCGAGGGCCAGCAGCTCCCGGCCGTCCAGGAACCGCCAGGAGGTGGCCCCGCAGTCGCCGGCCGCCGGCAGGTCGTCGCCGTCGGTGACCGAGCCGGTTCCGGCGAGCGGGAGCAC
>DASUPQ010000690.1 GCA_036280995.1 Actinomycetota bacterium
GGCGACGACAACGAGCGGGGCCGCCGGCTGGCCGCGGCCGCGAACGCGGCCTGGCTGGCCGGCCTGGGCGACCGGGCCACCGCCCTGCTCGAGCGGGCCGGACCGCTGGCCACGGACCTAAAGAGCCGGGCAGGCGTCGCCCACCTGCGCGGGTCGATCGAGGCCAGCCGGGGCGTCGCCCTGGAGGCCGCGGCCATGCTGGTCGCCGGGTCGGAGCTGGCCGCGCCCGTCGACCCCAGCCAGGCCCTGCAGATGCTGGTGGAGGCGAGCGAGATCTCCAGCTACGCCGGTGACGTGACCCCGACCGCCGAGCTCGGCCGGCGGGCCGCCGCCCTGCCCGTGACCGACAAGGTGGGCGAGTTCCTCAGCGACCTGCTCCAGGGCATGGGCCGGGTCGCCGAGGGCGACGGGCCGGGCGGGGCGCCGCTGCTGCGCCGGGCCATGGCCCTGGCCGGCACCATGGAGCACCCGCGGCTGCTGATGTGGGCCGGGGTGGCCGCGTTCTTCGTCGGCGAGAGCGCGACCGGCAGCGGCCTGTACGCCCGGGCGGTGGCCCGGACCAGGCAGGACGGCGCCGTCGGGCTGCTCCCGCAGGCGCTGGAGTTCCTGGCTCCGGTCGAGCTCACCGGCGGCCGGCTGGACGCCGCCGCCGCCAGCGCCGGCGAGGGGCTGCGCCTGGCCCGCGAGACCGGCAACGACACCAGCGCCTGCCGCCACCTGACCACCCTGGCCCACGTGGCCGCCCTGCGGGGCGACGAGGACGCCTGCCGCGGCCACGCCGCCGAGGCCCTCGACCGGGCCGCCGCCCGCGGCCTGGGGCTGCCCGCCACCCTGGCCGGCTACGCTCTGGCCCTGCTCGACCTGGGGCTGGGCCAGCCGGCCGAGGCCCTGGCCCGGCTGCAGCGGCTGCTGGCCGCCGCCCCGGGCGCGGGCAGCCCCTTCTTCGCCGTCTACACCGTCCCCGACCTGGTCGAGGCGGCCGTCCGGGCCGGCCGGCCGGACGCGGCCGCCGCTCCCCTGGCCGCCTTCGAGCAGCTCGCCACCCTGGCCGGCACCTCGGAGGTCCAGGCCCAGCTCGCCCGCTGCCGCGGCCTGCTGGGCCCCGACGAGGCGGCCCCGGCCCACTTCGAGGCGGCGCTGGCGCTGCACGACGGTTACGGCCATCCGTTCGACCAGGCCCGGACCGAGCTGGCCTACGGGGAGACGCTTCGCCGGGACCGGCGGCGGGGCGAGGCCCGCACCCACCTCCGCGGCGCCCTCGAGACCTTCCAGCGGATGGGGGCGGCCCCCTGGGCCGAGCGGGCCACCGCCGAGCTGCGGGCCACCGGCGAGACCGCCCGCCGGCGCGACCCCAGCACGCTGCGCCAGCTCACTCCCCAGGAGCTGCAGATCGTCCGCCTGGTGGGGGAGGGCGGGACCAACCGCGAGATCGGCGCCCAGCTGTTCCTCAGCCGCCGCACCATCGACTACCACCTGCGCAACGTCTTCGTGAAGCTCGGGGTCTCCTCCCGGGCCGAGCTGATCCGGCTCCAGCTCGACCGGTGACCCTACCGATACGACGGGGCCGGGCGGCGGCGGATGCTGGGGGCGAGGCACGCCCCACGCAGGAGGTCCCCGATGAGCGTCTCGGTCGCCAAGCTGTTCGGCCTCGAGGGCGACGGCTGGATGCGCCACGCCAACCCGGTGAGCGTCTGGACCCGGTTCGCCGTCCTGCCGCTGCTGGCCCTGGCCATCTGGAGCCGGGAGTGGATCGGCTGGTGGTCGCTGGCCGCGGTCGCCCTGGCCCTGGTGTTCATGATGGTCAACCCGCTGCTGTTCCCCCCGGCCCGCTCGACCCGCAACTGGGCCTCCAAGGGCGTGCTCGGCGAGCGCATCTGGAGCGACCGGGGCAAGGTCGAGCTCCCGCCCCAGTTCCGGGGCTCGGGGGTGACGTATGCGACCTACGCCTTCCAGCTGGCCGGCCTGGCCATCATGGTGTACGGGCTGGTCGAGCTGGACCTGCTGGCCGTGGTCGCGGGGCTGCTCGTCACCCAGGCGGCCAAGGCCTGGTTCATCGACCGCATGGTGCTGCTGTTCGACGACATGAAGGCCCGCGTCCCCGAGTACGCCGCCTGGGACTACTGAGCGGGCACCGAAGGTTTGCCATACTCCGTTCATGGACAGCAGCCCAGACCACGCCATCGGGACCGCCCGTGACGCGGCCCCGCCGGGCAGCCGGCGGGCCCGGCGCCGGCGGCGGCCGACCGGGGAGCCGCCGCCGCTTCCGCGCCACCTGGAGGTCACCGGCTTCGGCTGGATGATCGTGGCCGTCGGGCTGATCACCCTCACGTTGCTGCTGTTCACCGCCGGCCGCTACGGCCGCGGCATCTCCCTCACGGTGATCGACAACCGGGTGGTGGAGGCGCTGGCCAACCTGCGCACCCCCGGGCTGACCAGCCTCATGCGAGGACTGAGCGGGCTGCTCGGGTCCCTGTGGACGATCAAGGCGCTGGCCTGGTCGACCATGATCGTGCTGATCGTCTACAAGCGCTTCCGCCACCTGATCGTCGGGCTGATCTCCTTCCAGGTGGTGGGCCTGGTCCTGGTCGGGCTGTCGGCGGCGGTGCGGCGGCCGCGGCCGTTCGGGGTGGAGATCGAGGGGGCCTGGGCCGGCTGGGCGATGCCGTCGCGGCCGGTCGCCTTCCTCTCCGCCATCCTGGTCACGATGCTGTACAGCCTGGTCCCCAAGGGCCGCTGGCGGCAGGCGGGCAAGTGGGCCGCCACCGGGCTGGTCACCCTGCTCGCCCTGGCCCGCATGTACCTGGGGGTCGACACCCCCAGCGACGTGCTCGTCGGGGCGGCCATCGGCGTCACCATCCCGCTGCTCGCCTACCGCTGGTTCACCCCCAACGAGGTCTTCCCGGTCAGCTACCGGCGGGGCCGCACCGCCCACCTGGACGTCGGCGGGGAGCGCGGCCAGGCCATCCGGCGGGCCCTGGCCGACCAGCTGGGCCTGGAGATCGAGGACGTCAAGCCGTTCGGCCTGTCCGGCTCGGCCGGCTCGACCCCGCTGCGGATCACCGTCGCGGGCGACCCTCCGACGGTCCTGTTCGGCAAGCTGTACGCCCGCAGCCACCTGCGCTCGGACCGCTGGTACAAGCTCGGCCGGGAGCTGCTGTACGGGCGCCTGGAGGACGAGAAGCCGTTCCACACCGTCCGCCGGCTCGTTCAACAGGAGGACTACGCCCTGCACAAGCTCCACCAGGTCGGCCTGCCGACGCCCCGCCCCTACGGGTTCGTCGAGCTCACCCCCGACCGCGAGTACCTGCTGGTGTTTGAGTTCTTCGACGGGGCGGTGGAGCTGGGCGAGGCCGAGATCGACGCGGGTGTGATCGACGACGGCCTGGGCATCATCCGCAAGCTGTGGGACGCCGGGCTGGCCCACCGCGACATCAAGCCGGCCAACCTGCTGGTCCGCGACGGCCGCATGCACCTGATCGACCTGGCCTTCATGGAGGCCCGGCCCAGCCCCTGGCGCCAGGCCGTCGACCTGGCCAACATGATGCTGTGCCTGGCCCTGCGCTCGAGCCCGGAGCTGGTCTACCAGCGGGCCCAGCGGCAGTTCTCGGTCGAGGAGATCACCGAGGCGTTCGCCGCCACCCGGGGCCTGGCCATGCCCTCCCAGCTGCGCCACCTGCTGCGGGCCCAGGGCCGCGACCTCCACGCCGAGTTCCTCGACCTGCTGCCCGAGCGGCCCGCCCCCATCTCCAACCAGCGCTTCAGCCTGCGACGCTTCGGGCTCGCCCTGCTGGTCCTGCTGGTCCTGCTGATCGTCGTGCCCCTGTTCGTCTCCTGGGCGGTGCAGACCGACCGGGCCAACACCTCGCTCTACACCAGCGACATCCGCTGCTCCGACCAGGAGGCGCTGTGGCTGATGGCCCAGGCGGTGCCGACGGCCGCCGCCGTCCCCTGCGTCCAGCTCGACCCGGCCGGCTGGTCCCTCAACGACGTCAAGGCGGGCGCGGGGTTCGCCAGCATCGTCTTCGACATCGTCCAGCCGTTCCAGGAGGCGGCGGTCACCGTCGACCTGCTGCCCTCCTGCGACCTGGCCGGGGCGACCGAGATCAGCTCCGAGCAGCCGGCGGCCAGGCGGTACATCCGGATCGACCGCTCGGCCAGCCCCACGCGGGTCACCCGCGTCTACACCTTCGAGGGCGGCTGCATCAGCGAGCGGTTCGTCTCCGACCTCTCCCCCGAGCGCCTCGCCAGCGATGCATCCTCGACCTTCGGCTTCGTCACCCGCTCCCAGCTCGCCCGCGACCTCAGCCGGCGCTCCGCCGGCCGCCTGCAGCTGGACCCGCCATAGGAGGCGCCCATGGGCTCGTACGAGGACACCGTCCGCACCCTCGAGGTGGAGCTCGGCCAGGTCGAGCAGGCCTTCCGGGGCCTCGGCGACGCCGAGTGGGCCACCCCGACCAAGCTCCGGCCGCTCGACGAGACCAAGCCCCACTGGACGCTGTTCGAGCTGGCCGGGCACTTCGACATCTCGATCGGGCTGACCGTGATGCTGGTGGCCGAGCCCCAGGACGGGCAGGTGGGCCGCGACCGGGTGAGCTTCTTCATCTTCCCCCGCTCGGAGGTCGCGCCGGTCGTCTACGACTACGCCTACACCATGGTCGAGGGGAAGACCCCGGCGCAGATGCCCGACGTCCTGGCCGCCACCTTCGCCAAGACGATCGAGGGGGCGCGGTCGCTGCCCCCGGACACGGTCGGCCCCGGCTACTACGCCCTCATGCGGCTGGACGAGTTCGTGGCCAGCCGGGTGGTGGAGGCGGTGGTGCACGGCCTCGACCTCACCGACGCCCTCGGGCGCGAGCCCATGGCGACCCCCGAGGGGGTCGCGGTGACCGCGGCCATCCTGGACGAGCTGCTGGCCCGCAAGACCGTGGCCGGGCGGCCGCCGGACCTGGGCGACGACCTGGCCTGGGTGCGGGCGGCCTCGGGCCGGGGGCCGGAGCACCCCGATCCGAGGCTGCCGCTGATCGGCTGAGGCGGCGGCCATGGACTTCACCGAGGACACGGCCACCGGGGCGGTGGAGGCGAGCTTCGCCGGCACGCCCGACCCGCGGCTCCGGGAGCTCCTCGGCAGCCTGGTCCGGCACCTGCACGGGTTCGTGCGCGAGGTCGAGCCGACCTTCGAGGAGTGGGAGCGGGCGATCGGGTTCCTGACCGCCACCGGGCAGCGCTGCGACGACACGCGCCAGGAGTTCATCCTGCTGTCGGACGTGCTCGGCGTGACCATGCTGGTCGACGCCATCAACCACCGCAAGGCGTCGGAGGCGACCGAGTCGACCGTGCTGGGGCCGTTCCACATGGTCTCCTCGCCCCCGCGGGAGCTGGGCGACAGCATCGACCTGGTCGCCACCGGCCAGCCCTGCGTGGTCACCGGCCGGGTCGTCTCCCTGGACGGCGCCCCGCTGGCCGGCGCCCAGGTCGACGTCTGGCAGGCCGACGACCACGGCTTCTACGACGTGCAGCAGCCGGGAACCCAGCCGCCGGGCAACGGCCGGGGCCTGTTCACCTGCGACGGCGACGGCCGCTTCTGGTTCCGGACGGTCACCCCCAGCGCCTACCCGATCCCCACCGACGGCCCCGTCGGCCGCCTCCTGACCGCGACCGGCCGCCACCCCTTCCGCCCCGCCCACATCCACTTCATCGTCGCCGCCGGCGGCCACGTCCCGGTCACCACCCACGTGTTCGTCGCCGGCAGCCCGTACCTGGACTCCGACGCCGTGTTCGCCGTCAAGCAGAGCCTGGTCAGGGACTTCACCGAGGTCGACGACCCCGCCGAGGCGGCCCGCTACGGGGTCGACCCGCCCTTCCGCCACGCCCACTTCGAGGTCGTGCTCCAGCCGGCCGGGTAACCGCCGGCCCGGCCGCTCCCATATCCTTGGAGCCGGGTGGCCGGCCGTGGGTCGCCGGCTGGAGGGGGAGCTGATCGCCGTGGCCCATGACGCTGAGGCGCTGGCCAGCTTCCTGCCAGGTCGGCTGGTGCGGAGGCTGGTGGAGGCGCCGGAGGAGGCGGGGCTGCCGCACGCCGACCGGATGGTGGCGGCGCTGCTGCTGGCCGACATCTCCGGGTTCACGGCCATCACCGAGCGGCTGGCCGAGCGGGGGCCGGGCGGGGCCGAGGAGCTGCGGGGGCTGCTCGACGGGGTCTTCCAGCCGCTGCTGGAGCTGGTCGCCGGGACCGGCGGGGACGTGCTCAAGTTCGCCGGGGACGCGCTGCTGGCCTGCTGGCCGGCGCCGGCCGGCGACCTGGGGGAGCGGGGCCTGGCCGGGGCGACGGCGACGGCCGCCGGGTGCGCCGAGGCGATGCAGGCGGCGCTGGGCCGCTTCGCCGAGGCCCAGCGGCTGCCCCTGGCCCTGCGGATCGGGGTCGGGGCCGGCGAGGTGGTGGTGCTGGACGTCGGCGGGGTCCGCGACCGGCGCGAGCTGCTGGTCGCTGGGACGGCGGTGCCGCAGACGACCGGGGCGGCCGCGCAGGCCCGGCCCGGGCAGGTGGTCCTCTCCCGGGAGGCCCTCGAGCTGGTGGAGCGAGCCGCCGGCCAGGCGCCGCCACCGGCCCCCCTGGTGGTCCCGGCGGCCGGCGCGGCCCTGGTCGCCCCCTACCTGCCAAGGGCGATGCTGGCCTCGATGGTCGCCGGGCACGAGGAGTGGCTGGCCGAGCTGCGCCAGCTCACCGTCCTGTTCGCCAACCTGCCCGACCTGGACCACCGGGCCGGCCTGGACGAGGCCCAGGAGGTGATGCTGGCCCTCCAGGGCGCCCTCTACCGCTACGAGGGCAGCATCAACAAGCTCAGCATCGACGAGAAGGGCACCAGCCTGGTGGCGGCCCTGGGGCTGCCGCCCCTGACCCACGAGGACGACCCGGCCCGGGGCGTCCAGGCCGCCCTGGCCATCCGCGAGGCCCTGGCCCGCCTGGGGCGCCGGGCCGCGGTCGGGGTCACCACCGGCCAGGCCTTCTGCGGGACCGTCGGCAGCCGCTGGCGGCGCGAGTACACCATGCTGGGCGCTCCGGTGAACCTGGCCGCCCGGCTGATGCAGGAGGCCGGCGACGGCGTGCTCTGCGACGCCGCCACCGCCGAGGCGGCCCGCGCCGCCCTGGCCTTCGAGGCGCTACCGCCCGTGCGGGTCAAGGGCCGCGCCGGCACGGTGCCGGTGTACCGGCCCGGGCGGCCGCAGGGCGGGCGGCGCGGCCGGGGGCCGGCGCCGGTGGCCAGGGTCCCGCTGGTCGGTCGGGAGGCCGAACGGGAGCGGCTGGCCGGCGCGCTGGGCCGGCTGACGGCGGCGGCCGGCGACGGCCGCCCGGCGCGGGTCCAGGTGCTGGTCGTGGAGGGCGAGGCCGGGGCCGGCAAGTCGCGCCTGGTGGCCGAGCTGGTCGACCAGGCCACGGCGGCCGGGGTGCCCGTGCTGGCCGGCGCCGGCGACGCGGTCGAGCGCAACACCCCCTGGCACCCCTGGCGGGAGCTGTTCGGCCGCCTGCCCGCCTTCGACGGCGCCGACCGGGCAGCCCGCCTGCGCCTGGTGCTGGAGCTGCTCGGCCCCGACCCCGAGGTCCGCGACCTGGCCCCGCTGCTCAACCCGGTGCTGGCCCTTGAGCTGCCCGAGACCGCGGCCAGCGCCGAGCTGAGCGGGCAGGGCCGTGCCGACCGCGCCCGGGACCTGCTGGTGCGGCTGCTGCGGACGCTGACCGCCGGCACCCCGACCGTGCTGGTCATCGAGGACGCCCACTGGCTCGACTCGGCCTCGACCGGACTGGTGCTGGCCCTCAGCCGGGAGCGGATGCCGCTGCTGCTGGTCGTGGCCACCCGCTCCCAGGGCGAGGGCGGGACACTGGCCGACGAGCTCACCTGGGGCGCCTACCGGCGGCTGCTGCGGGCGCCCGAGGTCGAGCGGCTGGTGCTGGACCGGCTGCCCGCGTACGCGGTCCGGGCCCTGGTCCGCCAGCGCCTGGGCGTCGCCACCGTCCCCGAGGCCCTGACTCGTCTCATCGACAGCAAGGCCGAGGGCAACCCGCTGTTCACCGAGGAGCTGACCATCGCGCTCCGCGACGCCGGCCTGGTCCGGGTGGCCGGCGGCGCCGTCGAGCTGGCCTCCGAGGTCCCCGACGTGCTCGCTCGGCGCATGCCCCAGACCGTCCACGGGGCGATCACCAGCCGGATCGACCGGCTCACCCCCACCCAGCAGCTCACCGTCAAGGTGGCCAGCGTCATCGGGCGGGTCTTCGCCGTGGTCATCCTGCGCGACGTCCACCCGCTGCGCGACGCCGTCGCCCGCACCCTCATGGCCGACCTGTCCGAGATCGAGCGGGCCAACCTGACCGTGCTCGAGTCCCCCGAGCCCGACCTCCAGTACCTGTTCAAGCACGTGATCACCCAGGAGGCGGCCTACAACCTGATGCTGCTGTCGCAGCGGCGGCGGCTGCACCAGGCGGTGGCCGAGTGGTACGAGCGGTCGGGCGGCGGCGACCTGGCCGTGCTCGCCCACCACTGGCGCCTGGCCGAGGTGCCCCACAAGGCGACCCACTACCTGGAGCGGGCCGGCGCCGAGGCCCTCCGGGAGGGCGCCTACGCCGAGGCCGTCCGGTTCTTCACCGCCCTGCTGGAGCTCGACGCCCCGGCCGGCCCGCCAGACGCCGGGCGCCGCCACGGGACCCCGGACGCCCCGGTGATCCGGCGGGCCCGCTGGGAGCACCAGCTCGGCGACGCCTACCTGGGCCTCGGCCAGCTCGCCCCCGAGCAGGAGCACCTGCACGCCGCCCTGGCCCTGCTCGGCCGCCGGACCCCGGCCAGCGGCCGCCGGCTCCCCGGCAAGCTGGCCTGGCAGGCCGGCCAGCAGGTCCGCAACCGGGTCTGGCCCCGCCCGCTGGTCGCCAGCTCCCCGGAGGCCAGGGCCGCCCTCGAGGAGGCGGCCGAGGTCTACGAGCGCCTGTTCCTGGTCGATTACCACGCCAGCCGGCGGGTCCAGGCGCTGCACCAGGCGGTCAAGGGCCTGAACCTGGCCGAGGAGGCCGGGTCGCGCTCGGCCGAGGCCCGGATGGCCGCCGCCTGCTCGGTCGCGGCCGGCCTGCTGGCCCGCCACCGGCTGGCCGAGGCCTACCTGCGCCGCGCCTTCGCCGCCGTGGACGAGGCCGGAGACCCCTCGGCGCGGTCCTGGGTGCTCCAGGCGGCCGCGCTGTACGGGATCGGGGTCGGCCGCTGGGCGGAGGTGCGCGAGCACCTGGAGGAGGCGGACGCGATCCTGCGCCGGCTCGGCGACCCGCGGCGGCTGGCCGAGATCACCGGCCTGCGGATCTGGGAGCGGTACTTCCAGGGCGAGCTGCCGGCGGTGCGGCCGGTCCTGGCGGCGATGGACCGGCTCGGCCGGCAGAGCGGCGACGCCCAGGTGCGGTCCTGGGCGGTGGCCGGCCACGCCGTCGTCGGGCTGCGCACCGGCGACCTGGAGGAGGCCGCGGCCGCCCTGCGGCGGCGGACCACGCCCGCGCCCGAGGCCCTCCACGCCCTCCTGCTCGGGGACCGGGCCAGGGCCGTCGAGGCCCTGCGGCGGGCCCTCGAGCAGGCCGCCCGGCCCGTGGTCAAGTGCTACTGGTTCGACCTGTACGCCATGACGGCCGAGGTGGCGACGGCCCTGTGGCTGGACCGGCGCGGCGACGGCGGCGACGGCGACGCCGGGCCCTGGCGGGCCATGGCCACCGAGGCCGTCGGCCACCTCGGCCGCTACGCACGCGTGTTCCCGATCGGCGAGCCGCGCCACCGGCTCTACCGGGGCCTGCTCGCCTGGACGGCCGGGCGGCCGGCGGCGGCCAGGCGCGACTGGCGGGCCGCCCTGGCCGCCGCCGAGCGGCTCGGCATGCGCTACGACCAGGCCCTGGCCCTGGACACCCTTGGCCGGCACGGCGAGCCCGGGCAGCGCACGGCCTTCCGGGAGCGCGGCCTGGCGCTGTTCGAGCGGCTGGCCGTCCAGGACCTGACCTCGCCGGAGGCGCTGGCCGCCCGGCTGGCCGCCGGGGGGCCCGGGGGATCCGGGGGGCGCGGCGGGGCGTGAAGCGGCTGCGCCAGACGATCCGCACCCTCCGGGCCAGGTACCGCGGGCGCGGCGACCCGCCGGGCTGGCGGACGGTCAAGACGACCCTGGCCGCGGTGCTGGCCTACCTGCTGGCCGTGGCCCTGCTCGGTGACGAGGTCCCGCCCCTGCTCGCCCCGCTGACGGCCCTGCTGGTGGCCCAGCTCACCATCTTCGAGACGGTCAAGAGCGGGATCGAGCGGGTCGGCAGCGTGGTCGCCGGCGTGCTGGTGGCCGTGGCGCTGTCCAACTTCGTCGGGCTGACCTGGTGGAGCCTCGGCATCGTCATCTTCGCCGCGCTGGTCATCGGGACGATCCTGCGGCTGGGCGACCACGCCCTGGAGGTCCCGATCAGCGCCATGCTGGTGCTGGCCGTCACCGGCCAGGCGGGCACGGCCGCCCTCGGCCGGGTGGTGGAGACGCTGATCGGCGCCGTCACCGGCGTGGCCGTCAGCCTCATGCTCCGGCCCCCGGTGTACGTCCAGCCGGCCGGCGACGCCATCGGCGAGCTGGCCGCGGAGATGGCCGAGGTGCTGAGGTCGATGGGGGAGGAGCTGACCGAGGGCTGGTCGGGCGGGCAGGCCCGCACCTGGGAGGAGCGGGCCCGCGAGCTGGACCGGCCGCTTCGGGCGGCCCGGATCGCCCTGGCCCGGGGCGAGGAGAGCCTGCGGCTGAACCCACGCCAGCGCCGGGTCCGCGAGGGTGCCTCCAGCCTGCGGGCCGCCCTGGCCACCCTGGAGCACTCGGCCGTCCAGGTCAGGGGGATCACCCTGGACCTGGCCGACCTGGCCGAGGCCGTCGAGGCCAGCGGCCAGGCCGAGCCGGAGCTGCTGGTCGCCCTTGGGCGGCTGCTGGTCGAGCTGGGCGGGGGCGTGGCCGCCTTCGGCCAGCTGGTCGCCCCCGAGGTCGCCGGGCCGCCGCGCGAGGCCGTCCCCCTCCACATCGCCCTGGAGATCGCCCGCACCCACCGCGACGTCCTGGCCGAGCTGATGCTGGTCGACGCCCGCACCGACCTGGAGCTGTGGCACATCCAGGGCAGCCTGCTGGCCAACGTCGACCGGCTGCTGCGCGAGATCGACCTGGAGCGGGGCCCGGACGCGCGCCGTGTGCGCCGCCGCTGACGGCGACAATACGGAGGCGGCCGCCGGCCTGGAGCGGCCAGGAGAGGAGCGCCTGGATGGACGTCCACCTGATCACCGACGGCCGGGTCGAGCGGCGCAGCCCCGAGGACCTGCCGGAGCTGCTGGAGCGCCGGGCCGGGCTGCTGTGGGTCGACATCCCGCGGGTCGACGCCGAGGCGACCCGGGTGCTGGCCGAGGTGTTCCGGTTCCATCCCCTGGCCGTCCAGGACTGCGAGAACCGCAACCACGTGCCCAAGGTGCATGTCTACCCCGACCACGTGTTCACGGCCCTGCACTCGCCCGAGCTGGGCAAGGGCGGCCACGTCCACCACCTGGAGCTCGACCAGTTCGTCGGGTCCGGCTACCTGGTCACGGTGCACGGGCCGCTCGACCCCGAGGTCCTCGCGGGACTCGAGTTCCGCGAGACCGGCGCCGTCCTCAAGCGGATCGAGGCCGGGCGCTTCCGTCCCACGAGGTCGTTCGAGCTGTCGCACGCGATCGTCTCGGCCATGACCCGCCACCAGGAGGAGTTCCTGGGGATCCTCGCCCTCGAGGTGGGGCTGCTGGAGCAGCGGGTGATCGACGAGGAGAAGGAGGACCCGGAGCTGTTCCTGGAGGAGCTGTTCCGGGCCCGCCACGGGCTGATCGCGATCCGGACCATGGCCGCCCTCAGCCGCGAGATCTACGGGCGCCTGGCCACCCTGACCCGGTTCGTCCCCGCCGACGCCCAGCCGCTGGTGGCCGACACCGCCGACCAGTTCGCGCGGATCACGGCCATGGCCGACGGGGAGGCCGAGTTCCTCCAGGCGGTGATCGAGTTCCACCAGGCGATGACCAACACCAAGATGACCATCGCGGCCGAGCGGCTGGCCGTGATCGCCGCCGTCACCCTGCCGGTCACCGCCATCTCGTCGGTCTACGGGATGAACATCATCGCCAACGACGCCACCGACTTCTGGCACCTGGCCGTGGTGCTGCTGGTG
Organism: Actinomycetota bacterium; assembly: GCA_036280995.1. Lineage (NCBI taxonomy): Bacteria > Bacillati > Actinomycetota > Actinomycetota bacterium. The sequence goes on from DASUPQ010000690.1 coordinate 12,209, forward strand.
ATGGCCACCATCTCGGGGGTCCTGCTGCGGTGGGCCAAGCACCAGGGGTGGTGGTAGGTCCCGCCATTCTCCCCTGCGTCCGGCTCGATCGACGTCGCCATGGCGGCGGGGGATCCTTGGCGGCGGCTTGGGCCTTCGTGGGAGGTTCCTGGGAGCATAATCTGCTTCGACGTCGACACCGCCTGACCGGGGGTGCCCATGGCCGCCAGCGACAGCACCGCGGGATTCGGCCCGCTCGAGGGCTCCAAGACCGCCCTGCTGACCACCTACCGGGACGGCGGGGAGGCGGTGGGCACGCCGCTCAGCATCGCCCTGGCCGGGGGCAAGGTCTACTTCGTCGCCGCCGGCGACAGCGGCAAGGCGAAGCGGCTGGCCACCACGTCCAGGGTCACCCTGGCCCCCTGCACCATCAACGGCAAGGTCACCGGCGAGACCGTCCACGGCCGGGCCCGGCGCCTCGACCCGTCCGAGCGCAAGACGGCCTCCAAGGGCCTGCTGAAGCCGACCGGCCCGCTGTTCTGGAGCCTGGTCATGTACCGGCTGTTCGAGGGCAAGAAGATGGAGCTGTTCGAGGTCGTCCCCGACGACGGCCCCGCGCCCTCGGGCGGCCAGGAGCCGGTCACGAGCAGAGGATGACCTCCAGGGTCCGGGGGCCGTGGACGCCCTCGACCCGGTCGAGCTCGATGTCGCTGGTCGCGCTGGGGCCGCTGATCCAGGTCTGGGGGCGGGCCGGGTCGAGCCGGGCCAGCGCCTCGGGGACGCCGGCCACCACCTGGGCGGCGGTCACCACCACCAGGTGGTAGTCGGGGACCAGGCTGAGGACGCGGCGGCCCTGGCCGGCACCGCCGTCGAGCACGATCGTGCCCGTCTCGGCGATGGCCACGGCGCAGCCGGTGAGCACGCCGTCGAGGCCGTCGAGCTGGGCCGGGGTGAGGGGCGGGTCGTCGCCGACCAGCTCGAGGCCGGGCTCGAGGCGGCCGAGCCCGGCGGGGAGGATGCCGTCGGGGACCGCGACCCGCCGCGCCCCGCGCTCGGTCAGGGCGGCCACCACCGTGGTCGCGACCATGGCGGTGGTGCTGCGCCTGACCAGGGCCCGGTAGTCGACCAGGCGGTCGACCAGCCGCTCCAGCAGCTCCTCGCCGGCCAGCTCGGACGGGTGGCCGGCGGTCCGGTAGGTCCGGGCCGCCGGGGTCGGCTCGGCCCCGTCGGCCACGGCGGCCCGGACCCGGGCCAGGACCTCGTCCCTCGCGCTCACGACCTACCGCCCTGTCGCTGGCGCTTGGCCCACCAGTCGCGGAAGGGCTGGGTCGGGGGCAGGGGGGCGTCCCTGGTGCCGGTCCAGGCCGACAGGGGCGGCGGCAGGGAGCTGATCCGGCGCCGCCGCCGGCCCAGCAGCCGGCCCGCCCTGGCCGCCCGCAGCGCGCCCGCCCAACGGGCCGGGCTGTCCATGATCCAGGCCGCCGAGGCCATCACCGCCTGCTCGGCCGACGGCACCTTGGACGCCTCGCGCTTGGCCTCCACCACCCGCGAGCGGAGGTGGACCAGCATCTGGGGGATGTCGATGGCCACCGGGCAGACGTCGTAGCAGGCCCCGCAGAGGGTCGAGGCGTACGGCAGCGAGGCGTTGTCGGCGACCCCGGTCAGCTGGGGCGAGAGCACGGCCCCGATCGGGCCCGGGTAGACCGACCCGTAGGCGTGGCCGCCCGTGCGTTCGTACACCGGGCAGACGTTCAGGCAGGCCGAGCAGCGGATGCAGCGCAGGGCGGCCCGGCCCTGCGGGTCGGCCAGGGTGGCGGTGCGCCCGTTGTCCAGCAGCACCAGGTGGAACTCCCGCGGCCCGTCGCCGGGGTGGACCCCGGTCCACATGCTGGTGTAGGGGTTCATCCGCTCGCCGGTGGAGGAGCGGGGCAGGAGCTGGAGGAACACCTCCAGGTCGCGCCAGGTCGGGACCAGCTTCTCGATCCCCATGACGGTGATCAGCACCCGGGGCAGGGTCAGGCACATGCGGCCGTTGCCCTCGGACTCGACCACGGCCAGGGTGCCGGTCTCGGCCACGGCGAAGTTGGCTCCCGACACGGCCACCTCGGCCTCCAGGAACTTGCGGCGCAGGTGCAGGCGGGCCGCCTCGGCCAGAGCCCGCGGCTCGTCGGTGAGGTCGGCCGGGGCGGGCAGGCCGACCGCGGCCATCTCGCGCAGGAAGATCTCGCGGATCTCGGCCCGGTTGCGGTGGATCGCCGGGACCAGGATGTGGCTCGGGCTGTCGTGGCCGAGCTGGACGATCAGCTCGGCCAGGTCGGTCTCCCAGGCGGCGACGCCGGCGGCGGCCAGGGCCTCGTTGAGCCCGATCTCCTGGGTGGCCATCGACTTGACCTTGACCACCTCGCTGGCCCCGGCCGCCCGGACCAGGTCGGTCACGACCGCGTTGGCCTCGATGGCGTCCCGCGCCCAGTGGACGGTGCCGCCCCGGGCCGTGACCTGCTCCTCGAGCTGGACCAGATAGCCGTCGAGGCCGGCCAGGACCTGGTCCTTGATGGCCGCCCCGGCGGCCCGGAGCTCGGCCCAGTCGGGCAGCTCCTCCACCACCTGGGCCCGCTTGGCCCTGATCGTCCCCGTGGCCTTGGCCAGGTTGCGCCGCAGCTGGGCGTCGCCCAGCGCCGCCCGGGCCGCCTCCGGGAACGGCCGCCGCCCCCGCAGGTGCCCCACCCCCGCCGGGGCCGTCGGCATGCCGAGGAAGACGGGATCGCTCATCGCGGCGGCACCTCCGGCTGCCCGGTCCGGGTCGAGGCCAGGATCTCGGCCAGGTGGACGGTGCGCACCCCGGCCCGCAGCCGCGACAGCCCGCCGCCGATGTGCAGCAGGCAGGAGCTGTCCGAGGCCGAGCAGACCTCGGCCCGGGTCGAGAGCACGTGGTGCATCTTGTCGGCCAGCATGGCCGCCGAGGTGTCGGCGTTCTTGACCGCGAACGTACCCCCGAAGCCGCAGCACGACTCGGCCTGGGGCAGCTCGACCAGGTCGATGCCGTCGACCTCGCGCAGCAGCCGCAGCGGCCGGTCCCCGACCCGCAGCACCCGCAGGCTGTGGCAGGTCGGGTGGTAGGTCACCCGGTGCGGGTAGTAGGCGCCGACGTCGGTGACCCCGAGCACGTCGACCAGGAACTCCGACAGCTCGTAGGTCCGCGACGCCGCCTCCCGGGCGGCCGCGGCCAGCCCGGGGTCGCCGGCCTCTTCCGCCACCCAGGCGTGCTGGTGGCGGACCGACCCGGCGCAGGACCCGCTGGGCGCCACCACCGCCTCGTAGCCCTCGAAGGCGGCCACGTGCCGGCGCACCAGGGGCGCCGCCTCCCGCAGGTAGCCGGTGTTGATGTGCATCTGGCCGCAGCAGGTCTGGGAGAGCGGCACCTCGACCTGGCAGCCGAGCCGTTCCAGCAGCCCCACCGTGGCCCTGCCGACGTCGGGGAACAGCCCATCGACCAGGCAGGTCACGAACAAGGCGACGCGCACGCTCGGCCCTCCAGGCTGCTCCTCGTCCGTCCGGTTCCTCGCGACCGCACACCTGGACGCTACCAGACGTCCCCGGCCCGCCAGTCGCAGACGATCGAGCCGGTCAGGTCGAGCGTCCCGGTGGCCGGGGTGCGCAGCACCAGCACCCCGCCGTCGTCCCCCTCGGTCCGCTCCGGCCCCTCCGGCCCCGCCACGAAGGTCGGCCCCTGCCAGGTCTCCCACCCCAGCCGCTGGTAGAACCCGGGGATCCCGGTGCCGTCGGCCAGCGCCCCCAGCTCGTAGCCCTCGGTGACGACCCGCCCCACCTCCGCCATCACCAGCGTGCCCAGCCCCCGCCCCCGCCGGTCCCCCCGGGTCGCCACCCCCTCCACGTACCCGGTCGACAGCGCCCGCCCCCCGGCCACCATGGTCCGTCCCACCACCGCCCCGTGGGCCACCACCCCGTCGTCCTCGACGGCCAGCACGTGCACGCCCCCGAGCATGTGCTCCCAGTCGTGCTCGTCGAACCGCCCCCCGAACGCCTCGAACACCAGCCGCCGCAGCGCCGCCAGCTCCTCGGCGCCCAGCTCCGCCGTGGTCGCCCTCCGCAGCCGGGTCATCCCCGGGAGGATGCCAGGTTTGGGAGTCGCTCGAGCAGACGCTCGCCATCCTCAGTGATCCCGAGCTGATGGCGGCGGTCCGCGAGGCCGACGCCGACGTGGCCGCCGGGGCACCACCGGCTGTCGAAGCAGGAGGCGCTGGCCGAGATCGAGCGGTGACCGGCGGCTCCGGGGAACCGTTCGAGATCCACTGGCCGCCAACCCGGGCCGCGTGGGACGGCCATTGCGGTTCGAGCTCGAAGGCCTGCACAGCGCCCACCGGAGCGATTACCGGGTCGTGTACCGGATCGACGACCGGCGCCGGAGGGTCGAGGTCCTGGTGATCGACCACCGGGCCGACGTCTACCGGCGCGGCTGACGGTCGGATGGCCGGGCGGCCCGGCGTTCCAGCGTGAGGGCGGCGGCCAGGACCAGGACCAGGGTGGTCAGCTGGGCGAGGGCGGAGAGGGCGAGGCCGACGGGGACGGTGGCCAGGGCGAGGGC
>DASUPQ010000691.1 GCA_036280995.1 Actinomycetota bacterium
GTCAGTAGCGCCGATACGGAGATGGCATCATGCCGTTCAAGACACAACCAGATCTGACCAATCGGATCGCGACTGCACTTGGAGACCTGGCGCGTGGCGCGTTTGGCCGTCCGCTCCATCCGCCATCACCTGATCCCGAAATCTGCACTGCTGCTTATCGGGACGCAATCGTGGACGCCTTCAACAAGACGGACAGCCTCATCACCGAGATCAAGCTGCTGGGTGGCGAATGCTTGAAGCTCGGGACTTGCCTAGACGGGTGGACCAGTGAGGACAAGATCTACATCACGTGCGCGAACTGCAAATCCCCAGGTTGGGCATCCGCGACCGTGTCTCCGCCGACGATGCAGCTGTGCCTTTCGAAGTTTGCGGAAGAGAATCTGGTCCTGAACCAGGGGACCGTCGACGGACTGGTATTCCTTCAACTCATTTACATGTGTGGTGGGAGGGGGCTCGACGCCTACGGGCTTCTCTACTACTTCTTCTATTCACATGTCGACCCCATCTCGGGGCAGCGCGTATTTACTTCGCCAAACTCGGTAGTGAAAGGCTTGATGTGCGCGGGCAGCACACTTAACCCGACCACTGGGTACAGGTTTGGCACGTTCACGGTTTGGCAGCCGATGTATGGAACGTTCTATCCGAAGCAGATCAGTGGTGGGGTAGCAGGGCCAAAGACCCCATCCCTTACAGGTTCGTCGAACTCGGGATGGGCGCACATGTGCCCCTAGACCCAGAAGCCCAAGACACGGAAGCGGTTCCCGAGGTCAGATCCGTTGGTTCTCCTGATTTCAGGGGTCCTGCTCACCCTGAACAATCACACGGTCCAACTCGTCCTCAGTCAACGTACCGGAAGGCCAGGAGAATCGTGGCCGAGTCGCGTGGGCTCGCCCTGGACGCTTCTGGCGGCACGACCTTCTGACCGAACGTGGGCGCGCAGACAAAGACACAGCGATTCCTGGACCCTTGGGTCGAGGTCAAAAGACTAGTCTCACCTCGCAAGCTCCCCAGCCAGCTCGCTTGCCGTCCAGGGTCGCGGGCGCTTACTTTCCCCAAGCCACATGTGCCCCCGGGAGGATTCGAACCTCCGACACCCGGTTTAGGAAACCGGTGCTCTATCCCCTGAGCTACGGGGGCTCCACGGAAAGTGTAGCGAGACGGCCGGAGCGCGAACGTCGCGGGCCTCATAGACTCGGGCGACATGGATGTCCCCGCGCCGGATCGCCAGCGTGCGGCCGGGATCGCCACCACCGCCGTCCTCATCACCGGCGTGCTCGTGGGGCTGGTGGCCTCCACGCCCGGTTCGCCGTTCACACCGCCCCTGTTCCCGGAGGCTCGAGGGCCGGGGATCCTCGAGGATGCGGCCGGGCTGCTCGGACTCGACTCACTCTCCCGTGATGGCCTGGCGGTGCTCGGAGCGGTCGCGCTCTTCGCGGCCGCCGGAGCGTTCCTTTTCGCCCTCGGGGCGGCATGGCGGGGACATCTCAGCGTGCGTCGGGTGGTCGTGGTCGGGATCCTGTTGCACCTCCTGGCGATGGTGATCCCGCTGTTCCTGTCGCGCGACGTCTACAGCTATGCGATCTACGGCCGGATGGTCTCGGAGCACGGGGCGAACCCGTACACGGTCATCCCCGCCGCCTTCGTCGACGACCCCGTGTACCCGCTGGTCTCCGTCGACTGGATCGACTCCCGGTCGGTGTACGGGCCGGCCTTCACCGCGATCTCGGCAGGTGTGACCAGCCTCACCTCATCGCCGGCGAGCACCGTGTTCGCGTTCAAGGCCCTGGCCGCGATCGCCGGGGTGCTGACGATGCTGCTGACCGCGGCCGCCGCTCGGCGAGCCGCGCCTGGGCGAACGGCCTTTGCCGCTGCGCTGATCGGGTGGAACCCGGTGATCGTGTTCCACGGGGTGGCCGGCGGCCACAACGATGCCCTGGTCGGTCTGGCGGTTGCGGCGGCCGTGCTCCTGGTGCTCCTCCGCCGGGAGCTGCTGGCCACCGTGGCGCTCACCGCCGGGGCCCTGGTGAAGATCTCCGCGGCCGTGCCGCTGTTCGTCGCCGCGGCTGGGTTCGCGTTCCGCCGACGTGAGGGAGAGCGGGCCCGCGAATTCCTGAAGCACGTGGGGGTCGGCGTCCTGGTCGCTGTGCCTTTCGTGCTCCCGTTCATGCAGGCGGAGGACCCCACGCTGGGAACGCTCGAGCTCACCAGCCGGCAGGGATGGCTGGCGCCGTCGCGGTTCGTGCTGGTCACGCTCCGAGGCCTGGCCAACGCGGTCGGGGGCGAGGTCGCCGGCGACATCGTCTCCGTGATCGTCCGGCTGGCCTTCCCGCTCGCGTTCGTGTGGGTCATGGTCGTGCTCCTCCGTCACCTGGCCAAGAGTCGGGAGCGGCTCGACACAGTGGTGGTCATCGGGGCGATGGGGTGGGCCAGCCTGACCTCGCTGCTGGTCTCCCCGGTCCTGCTGCCCTGGTACGTCGCCTGGCTGATCCCCATGGCGTGGATCTTGCCGCGGCCGGCCCGCGGTGGAGCGGTTCTGATCTCGGTCGCCCTGACCATCACCGAGCTCGTGGCCGAGCCGAGCCGGGCACCTCGCGTGTGGGAGGCCATGGTCTTCGGCCTGCACTGGGTAGCCACCCCGATCATCCTGCTGGTGCTGATCCGGCTCCTCCTCGAGCTCCGCCGCCGCACGGCGATGCCCCCGGCGGATGGGTTCGACGACCCGCTCCTGTTCGACGAGTCGCCTCCGCCGGGCGAAGGTTCAGGCGGCGGCGAGCCGGCCCTGGTGGCCGCGCCGGCCGGCCCGGGCGGCGGCCACGTAGCCGGCCACGCCGAGCAGGACGACGATCGCCATCGAGCCGGTGCCACCGGGTCGCAACCCTCCCCGATCGGCGACGAAGGTGCCCAGGATCGCCGAGGCGATCCCGAGTGACGGCGCCGTGCCGAGCACGGCGGCCGGGCCGCAGCCCGGCAGGGCCCACCGGGCCCATCCGCCCCCGAGCGCGAGCAGAAGCAAGACGGCGGCAGCCGACCAGCCGATCAGGGCCCACGGGCCCACGCCCTCGGGCTGCGGGCCGAACGTGGCCGGCGAGGCCTCGCCGGCCAGGACCACCACGCCCGGGGCCACCTCGTCCCCGAGCTGTCGGGCCTCGGCGAAGCCCTCGGCGTTGAACCGCTCCAGGACGAGCACGGTGGCGGAGTCGAGGACCGGCCGGGCCTCGCGGAGGTAGAAGGCCGACGCGGCGTCGTGCTCGTGGTCGCCGGTCAGCGTGGGCCGGCCGGCCAGCAGGTCCTGGGGCGCGCCCACGGCGAGCCGCACGTCGTCGATCCGCTCTGCCGGGATCCCCATGCGGATCACGTTGCCGGCCCGGGTCACGTGGTACGCGGCGGCGCCTTCGCGGGTGTCCACCAGGAACACCAACGGCGTGCCGGGCGGAGCCGAGTCCACGGTTCGGCCGGCCGCGGCCACCTCGGCCAGCTCGTCCGCGCTGACGGCCGGCGACTGACGCAACCAGCCGGCCATCGAGGCGGCCACGAACGCGGCGGCGGCCAGCAGGGCGGCCACGGCGGCCACGCCTCCTCGCGGGATCAACGCGGCCAGGCCGAGCGCGGCGACCAGCGGCAGGAAGAACGCGAACTGGAGCAAGCGGTTCGGCGGTCCCCAGCCGGTGACGGCCAGCAGCACGATGCCGAGCGCGGTCAGCGCTCCCCACGTTCCGCACACCGCCATGAGGTACCGCCGCTCCGGCGCCGCCGGCGCCCGGTCCTCCACGCCGGCCACCCCGAGGCCCACCCCCGCGGCCACCGGGACGGCGGCCCGCCCCAGGTCTCCCAGGAACCGCTCCCGGTATCGGTCGAGCAGCAGGGAACGGAGCTCCGCCCGGCGGAAGAACCCGTCCTGTGAGGTGTCGCCGGGGAGGGACGCGTCGGGGAGCCACGCGGCCCCGAGGAGCCACCCACCGAGGCTCCCAACCGTGGCCACGGCCATCCGTGCCGCCGCGGTCTCGACGAGCGGTGTCCCACTCCTGCTCTCGCGAGCCGCAGCCGGCAGATGGAGGATGATCACCCCGACCAGGATCGCCAGCCCGATCAGCACGAACACCTGGTGTGCCAGGCCCGCCGCCGCCAGGAGGGCCGCCGTGCCGAGCACCGCTCGCCAGGATCGCTGCACCACGGCCAGTGCGGCCAGTGCGGCCAGGAACAGCGCAACCATGGTCACGTTCGCCAGCCAGCCGCCGGCCAGGTAGGCGGTGAAGGCCCCCGTGAGGATGATGGCCCCCGCGACCGCCCAGCGGCCGGTTCCGGCCGTCGTCGCCATCAACCCCGCGGCGGCGAGCCCGCAGATCGTGGCCAGCACCGGGCCGAGGATCGTCACGGCCCCGGCTGCGTCGGCCCCGAGGACCCCACCGAGCGTGAGCGTCAGCGCGGGAACTCCCGGTCCGCCGCCGGGTCCCACTCGGAGCCCGCCGTCGGCGGCCCACGCGGCGAGCCAGGAGTAGACGGGGCCGTCGGGCCCGACCGGGAATCGATACCCGGAGAGGAGGGGGTGGACGAGGTACAGGGCGAGCACGATCGCCGCGGAGGTTCCGAGGAGCACGCCGGCCCGCAGCCACCCGTCGCCCCCTCCGCCACGAGCCACGACCGAACCGTACAGGTCCCGGTGCTAGCATGCGGCCTCGTGCTCGACGAGGCCGTGGTCCGCGACGTCCTCCGGACGGCCCTCCGGTCGGGCGGCCGGTTCGCCGAGGTGTTCGCCGAGGAACGCCGGTCGACCTCGATCCGGCTCGACGATCGTCGGATCGAAGAGCTGACCGAGGGAACCGACCGGGGCGCCGG
>DASUPQ010000692.1 GCA_036280995.1 Actinomycetota bacterium
GGGCATGGAGATCATCGGGCACCTGCGGCCCTTCGGGGAGCCGCCGAGCCCGGACATCCACTCCCGCTTCTTCGACAGCACCGGCAACACCCTCGACTACGTCTACGAGCTGGAGGGCGACACCCTCACCATCTGGGGCGGCGCGAAGGGCTCCCCCGCCTATTACCGCGGCACCTTCAGCCCCGACGGCACCAGCCACTCGGGCGACTGGGTGTACCCGGGAGGCGGCGGCTACGCGTCGACCAGCACCAGGATCCAGCCCTGAGCTCCGGCACCCACAGGGAGGCGTCGGGCATAGGCCGTGTGGCTCAGGGAACACGCCCGCTGAGCAGGAGGGCCCCGATCGGGAAGGCGAACCCGTCGGGGCCCTGCCACGGGGCCAGGGTGGTCTCGGCGTCGGCGAGCAGAGCCGCTCGGGCGGCGGGGTCGGCGGCGACGATAGGGGCGGCCAGGGGCGACCCGGTGCCCTGGGCGATCAGGAATTCCTGGACCGAGCCGAACCGGACCGTGCCCGCCTGGGGGTGCACCTCCACGTCCTCGAACCCGCCTCCGGCGAGCAGGTCACGCAGCGCCGCCTCGTCGTTGAGGGTGAACGGCGCCCGCATGGTCGCGCCGGCGGCCGGGCCGATGTGGCGGTCGAGGGCGTCGGCCAGGGCGGCGAACCCCGGGCTGTGGTCGATCGAACGCCACACCATGACCGCCAGGCGGCCGCCCGGGGCCAGCACCCTGGCCATCTCGGCCACGGCCGCGGGGCGGTCGGGGAAGTACTGGAGGCCGAGCTGGCAGGCGACGACCTCGAAGCTGCCGTCGGCGAACGGCAGGTGGTCGGTGCTGGCCTGGACCCAGGCGATCGGGGCCGACCGGGCGGGGAGGGCGGAGGCGACCGCCAGCATGCCCGGATTGAGGTCCTGGCCGACCACCTGGCCGGTGCGGCCGACCCGGTCGGCGGCCAGCCGGGCGACGACCCCGGTGCCGCAGGCCGTGTCCAGGAGCCGCTCGCCCGTGGCCGGGGTGGCGAGGTCGAGGACCCGGGGGGCCCAGGGGGCGAAGATGGCCGGGACGAGCTGGCCCTGGTAGACCTCGGCGGCGCTGCCGGTGACCTGCCAGCGTTCGTCGCCCAAGGCGGCGCCGCTCCTAGTACGGGAGCTGCTGGAGGGCCCAGCCGTTGCCGTCGGGGTCCTTGAAGTAGGCGTAGGAGACGGTCGGCTTGCCGGGGGCGGTCATGTCCTCGACCTCGCTGATCTCGACCCCCCGCTCCAGCAGCTCGGCCCGGGTGGCGTGGATGTCGGGGACGACCAGGTGGAGGGCCTGGACCGAGCCGGGGGGTGTCTGGACGATCCCGACCCCGACGCAGATGGAGCAGGCCGAGCCGGGCGGGGTCAGCTGCACGACCCGGAACTCGTCGCCGAAGCGCTCGTCGAGGTCGGCGTGGAAGCCGACCTGGTCGGTGTAGAAGGCCTTGGCCCGGTCGACGTCGGTCACCGGGATCGGCACCAGCTCGAGCTTCATGGTCATGGCCGGATGGTCCTTTGCGAGGTCGCGGTCGGGGAAGGCTATCCTCTCCGGTGGCCGGGACAGAGACAAGGAGAGCCGGCGGGGCGTGAGCGAGATCGGGACCGGGACGGGCGGGGGGCAACCCCTGGACGGGCTGCGGGAGCAGGTGCGCGAGGCGGCCAGGGCGGCGGCCGCGCACGACCTGGCGCCCAAGCCGCCGCGGGCCTCGGAGGTCACCCTGTCCCAGCACATGGACCTGTCGAACGCCAACTTCATGGGCAACGTCCACGGTGGCGAGATCATGAAGCTGATCGACACCGCCGCCGGGATCGCGGCCAGCCGCCACGCCGGAGGGCCGGTGGTGACGGCCTCCCTCGACCAGATGAGCTTCCTGCACCCGGTGCACGTCGGCGACGTGGTCCTGGTGCGGGCCTCGGTGAACGACGTCGGGCGGACCTCGATCGAGGTCGGGGTGCGGGTCGAGGCCGAGGAGATCCTCAGCGGCCGGCGCACCCACACCTCCTCGGCCTACCTGGTGTTCGTGGCCCTGGACGAGCGCGGGCAGCCGCGGCCGGTGCCCGGGCTGGTCCCCGAGAACGACGTCGAGCGCCACCGCCAGGCCGAGGCCAAGATCCGCCGCGAGCACCGCCTGGCCCGGGCCGAGGCCATCCGGCGCCGGCGCGACCAGCTCGACACGTGAGCGCGGCGACCCGGCCCGGCGACGACGGGGCGGTCACGCCGGCGCAGGTGCTGGCCGGGCTGCTGCTGGCCATCATCGTGCTGTGGCTGCTGGTCCCGTTCGCCGGAGTCGACCCGCCGAGGGGGCTGACGGCCAGCAACGCCCCCTGGACCGACGAGGGCTTCAACCTGGCCAACGCCCGCGAGCGGGTCCTGACCGGCCAGTTCGCCACCGGCGACGTCGACCGCAGCCTGACCAACGGCGCCTACAGCGCGCTGGCCGCGGCCATGTTCGCCGTGACCGGGCCGAGCCTGGCCGCCGGCCGGGCCCTGTCCATGGTCGCGGTCGCCGCGGCCGTGCTGCTGCTGGCCCTCGGGCTGGCCCGGCCGCTGGGCCGCCCGGCCGCCCTGCTCGCCGCCGCCGCCCTCGGCGGGGCCAACCTCATGCTCGAGCACGGCCGGCTCGCCCTGGTCGAGGCGACCGTGGTGGCGCTGCTGGCCGGGGCGTTCGTGCTCGCCACCCGGGCGGCCTGGCGGCCGTCGCCCGCCGCCGGGATCGGGCTCGGTCTGCTGGTCGCGGCCGCCGTGTCGGTCAAGGCGATCGCGCTCCTGCCCGGGATGGTGATGCTGGCCGTGGTGCTGGTCGCGGCCGCCGTCCGCCGGGACCGGGGGGCGCTGGGCATGGGCCTGGCCGGGCTGGCGGCCCTGGTCGCGGCCGGCGGGGCCTGGCTGGCCGCGGTGGCCCTGCCCAACTGGGACCGGTTCCGGACGTCGCTGCGGATCTGGCCCTCGGTCGAGTACCTGGACGGGCCGGCCGCGATCGCCGGCCGTCTCGGCCGCTACCTGGCCGACTCCGACCAGGCCCTTGGGCGGAGCCTGCCGCTGCTGCTGGCCGCCGCCCTCGGGGTGGCCGCGCTGGCCCGCCGCTGGCCCCGGCTGACCCCCGAGGCCAGGGACGCGCTGGTCATGGCCCTGCTGTGGGGGACCGGGCTGTGGCTGGCGGTGGCGGTGGCCGACTACCTGCCCGGCAACTACGGCGCCCCCAACCGCTACGTCGTCCCGGCCCTGCCCGGGCTGGCCGTCCTGGCCGGGTTCGGGCTGGCCGACCTGGCCGCCGTCGTCGGCCGGGGCCGGGCGGGGGACAGGGACCGGTCCGGCGGGACGGGGCGGCTGGCCAAAGTGGCCGGGATCGCGCTCGGGCTGGCCGTGGCCCTGCCCGGGATGGTGGCGTACCTGGACGGGGCGCTGGACAGCGGGCGCTCGCGCGAGCAGGGCCAGCGGGCCCTGTCCGCGTCGCTGCCCAGCAGCGCGGTCGTGTACGGCGCCTACGCCCCGACCCTGCTGTTCGACACCCAGCTGGTCACACGCACCCCCTGGCCAACCGCCGAGGCCAACGTCCATGACCCGGTCGGCCGCCTCGGCGTCACCCACTTCCTCGTCGGCGCCGAGCCCGCCGACCCGACCGGCCGGGTGGCGACCCTGGCCGGCCGCGGGGCCGGCGTGACCCTGGCCCGGGTCCGCTGGGGTCCCGGCGAGCTGGTCCTGTACGGCCTGCCGGCCACGTCCGGCGTCGGCGTCTCGCCCCTGGCCGCGCCGATTGACTACCATCCGCTGGCAGGCCCGTCCCGCCGGATGTAGGTAGGTGCCGATGCCCGCAGACCCGTCCCAGCCCAAGGTCGTCGTGGTGATGCCGGCCTACAACGCCGCCCGGACGCTGGTCCGCACCTACCGCGACATCCCCCCGGGCGTGGTCGACCACGTCATCCTGGTCGACGACCTGTCCCGCGACGACACCGTGGCCGTGGCCGAGCTCCTGAACCTCCAGGTCGTCGTCCACCGCCAGAACCTCGGCTACGGCGGCAACCAGAAGACCTGCTACGACACCGCCCTGGCCGAGGGCGCCGACGTGGTCGTCATGCTCCACCCCGACTACCAGTACGACGCCACCCGCATCCCCGACCTGGTCGCCCCCATCCTGGCCGGCGACGCCGACATGGTGCTGGGCAGCCGCTTCCTCGGCGACCCGCTGGCCGGCGGCATGCCCCGCTGGAAGTTCGTGGCCAACCGGTTCCTGACCACCCTCCAGAACCGCGCCTACGACCTGCGCCTGTCCGAGTACCACACCGGCTTCCGGGCCTACTCCCGCAAGCTGCTGGAGACGATCGACTACCGGGCCAACTCCAACGACTTCGTGTTCGACCAGGAGCTGGTCGGCCAGGTCGTCCGGGCCGGCTTCCGTATCGCCGAGATCCCCGTCCCCACCCGCTACTTCGCCGAGGCCAGCTCGGTCGGGTTCCGCCGCTCGGTCGTCTACGGCCTCTCCACCCTCCGCACCCTGGCCCGCCACCGCGGCGCCACCCGGAGCAGCGCGGGTTCGGCCAACAGCCCGCTCACCGGCGAGGGCTGATCGGAGCAACCGCGGGGAGCTGTGGAGGAGGGTGCAGCTCCTGGTGCCTCGGACGGCGTACCTGCTGGGCCAGGAGCGCCGGGTGCGGGCGCCTGGCGCCAGACGCCCGCGCTGGCCGTTCCGGTTCCGGTGGGGGTCGCGAGCCCGGTGAGCGAGGGTCGGCCGCGGTCAGGCGAAGCGCTCGCGGCGGGTCTGGGGCTGGTTCTCGGGCTCGGGGACCTGGGCCACGCAGAGGATGGACTGGCCGAAGCGGGGCTGGAGGCGGCGCTCCAGGAGGCGCTCGGCGGGGACCACCAGGCGGTCGTAGAGCCGGACCAGTGCGGGGGTGGGGCGGGCCTGGCGGCCGACCCGGACGGCGGCCCACCAGGCGAGGCCGCCGAGGAGGTTGACCGGGCGGATGACCTCGGGGACCAGGCCGGCGGTCTCGACGGCGTCGCGGAGGCTGCCGGGGGTGTAGCGGCGCAGGTGGCCGAGGGCGTCGTCGAAGGCGCCGGCCAGCGACGGGTAGGCGGGCACGACCAGCAGGACGCGGCCGCCGGGGAGGGCGGCCCGGGCCATGGCCCGGAGGGCGGCCACGTCGTCGTCCATGCGCTCCAGGACGTTGAGGGCGACCACCGAGTCGACCGGCGGCTCGACCTTGAGCTTGAGCACGTCGGCGGGCAGGACCTCGATGCCGGGGCGGTCGCCGAAGCGCTCGTCGAGGGCGCGTACGCAGATCGGGTCGTTGTCGTTGACGACCAGCCGGTCGCGGTCCAGCAGCTGGGCCGAGAAGTCGCCGAGACCGGCCCCGACCTCGAGCACGGACAGGCCCAGATACGGGGCGAGCAGGCCGTGCAGGTAGCGGCGGTAGCGGTGGGCCGCGGCCAGGTCCTCCAGGCCGAGGGTGTGGATGGTGGCCCCGCCCTCGACGGCGCGCATCACCCCCGGGTCGTCGGGGGCGCCGTAGGCGGCCGGCCCGGTCCGCTCCGGCGGGCGGCGAAAGCGGTAGCGGGCCACCGCCCCGGCGGCCAGGAAGCCGTCCTTGAAGTGGATCTTCTTGCCCTGCGCGTAGGTGCGGGCCCTGTAGGAGATCGGGACCTCGTAGATCACCAGGCCCTTGCGCAGGAAGTGGGCGGTCAGCTCCATCTCCACGGTGAAGCTCTTGGCGGTCAGCCGCAGCCCCCGGTACGCGTGGCGGGTGAACACCTTGTAGCCGGTGTAGACGTCCGACAGGTAGCGGTTGAAGGCCACGTTGACCATCAGGTTGAGCAGCCGGTTGGCGATCCGGTGGGTGTAGTAGAGGCCGGCCGCGCTGCCCCGGAAGCGGCTGCCGTAGACGACCTCGTAGTCGCCGTCCAGGATCGGCTCGATCAGGGCCGGCAGGTCGCGGGGGTCGTACTCGAGGTCGGCGTCCTGGATGCAGAGGATGTCGCCGGTGGCCGCCTCCAGGCCGGTCTTGACGGCGGCGCCCTTGCCCCGGTTGGTGGGGTGGACGATGACCCGGACGTCGTCGCGGGGCAGCGGGTCGAGCAGGCTCCGCCCGGCGTCGGTGGAGCCGTCGTCGACGAAGATCAGCTCCGTCTCCAGGCCGAGGGCGTCGAAGTCGACCCTGAGGAGGCGGTCGATGACCGTCGGGAGCGTCCGCAGTTCGTTGTAGAACGGGACGACCACCGACAGCTTCATGGACATTTCTCCCCCTTCGGCAGCAGCCGGCAAAGTACCACGTCGGGTCGCTTGAGCGGTCAGTCGCCGAGCAGCATCCGCAGCCGGGAATGGTCGAGGCCGGCCAGTGGCGGTCCGGCGTCGCGGACGGCGGCGGCCTGGGCGGGGTCGAGCACGGCCACCGTGACCCGCTCGTCGGCGACCCGCTTCCAGAACCGGCCCGGGTCGAGGCCGCCGACCAGCACCACCCCGGCGCCGGCGGCGAACGGGGCCAGCAGCCCGGCGGCGGCCCCGCCGACGGTCAGCAGCGGCCGGCCCGACAGCAGCCGGTCGGCGTCGCCAAGGCCGGTCCGGGCGGCCAGGGCGGCCGCCCGCTCCAGCAACTGGTCCATGGTCGCCGTCTCGGCCCCGGCGGTGAGGGCGTCGCCCGGTGGGCCGGTGTCGGCGTCGAACACGTCCCCCATG
>DASUPQ010000693.1 GCA_036280995.1 Actinomycetota bacterium
TGGCGGCCGAGCGCGCCCTGGCCGCCGGGGTCGACCAGCTCATCCTCTCCGGCCACGCCGAGGTCCCGGCCGTCCTCGACCACCTGCGGCGGGCGGTCGCCGACGGCCGCCTCTCCCGGGCCCGGGTCCGCGAGGCCTTCCTGCGGGTGCAGCGCTTCAAGCGGGTCGACCGCTGGGGCGGCTGCTGACCGGCGCCGGCGGGCCCGCCGACACCACCACAGGAGGAAGGATGCCCACCACCCAGGTCACAGAAGGCGTGCACCGGCTGACGCAGGGGGTGGTGAACTTCTATCTGGTCGAGGAGGGCGGCAGGCTCCTGCTGGTCGACGCGGGCGCGCCCGGGGACTGGGACCTGCTCGTCCGGGCCGTGGCCGCCCTCGGACGCAGGCTGGACGACCTGGAGGCGGTGCTGCTCACCCACGCCCACGCCGACCACATCGGCACGGCCGAGCGCGCCCGGACCACGGCCGGCGCGCGGGTCTGGGTCCATCACGCCGACGCCGAGATGACCAGGACCGGGCGGCCGACCAAGACCGACGGCAGGGTCCGCTCCTACCTGCTGCGGGCCGAGTTCTACCGGACCCTGTTCTCGCTCGCCCGCCGGGGCGCGACCCGGATCGTGCCCGTCCGCGAGGTCGGCACCTTCGCCGACGGCGAGACGCTCGAGCTGCCGGGCCGTCCCCGGGCCGTGCACGCCCCCGGGCATTCGCCGGGGAGCGCCGCGCTCCTGCTGGAGGGCCGCGGCGTGCTCCTGACCGGCGACGTGCTGGCGACCCGGAACCCGCTGACCGGCCGGGACGGCCCGCAGATCATGCCGTCCGGCCTCAACAGCGACACCCCGCAGGCGCTGCGGTCGCTGGCGGCCCTCGACGGGATCCGGGCCGGTCTGCTGCTGCCCGGCCACGGCGAGCCGTGGGCCGGCGAGATGGCCGAGGCCCTGCGCCTGGCCAGGGTGGCCGGGCCGTCCTAGCCAGCCCGCCGCTCAGGCCAGGGCGCGAACGGCGGCGACGGCCGCGTCGACGTCGTCTTCGGAGGTGACGACGCTGGGGCCGAGGCGCAGGTAGGGCTCGGCGTAGGGGGTGACGCTGGCCAGGATGCCCTGGCGGCGCAGCTCGGCCGCGACCTCGCCGGGGTTGCCGGTGCCCGCCTCCAGGCAGACGATCCCGGCCGACAGCTCCGGGTCGCGGGGGGTGACCAGCCGGACGGCCGGGATCGCGGCCAGGCCGTCCTTGAGCCGGGTGGCCAGGGCGTGGGTGCGGTCGGCGACCTGGCGCCTGCCCAGGTCCAGGTGGAACCGGAACGCCTCGGCCAGGGCCCAGCGGTGCTCGTAGGCGTGGAAGCCGCCCGGCTCGAACAGGGCGGCGCGGGACCCCGCGGGCCTGCGTCCTTCGATCCAGGCGCCGATGGCGGCGCCGTTGAACGCCGGGATGGTCCCGGTGGCCTCGGCCCAGGCGTCGCGCCGGCCCCAGACTAGACCGGTGCCGCGGGGGCCGAACAGCCACTTGTGGCAGCCGGCGACGAGGAAGTCGCAGCCCAGCCGGGGAACGGCGTCCGGCTCGACCCCGAGGGCGTGGACGGCGTCGACGCAGACCAGCACCTGGTCTCCCCGGTCGCGGTCGCGGTTGTGGTCGGCCACGGCCGCGCAGATCTCGGCCAGGGGCAGCTTCACGCCCGTGCCGGAGTGGACCCAGGTGAGGGCGAGCACGCGGGTCCGGGGGCCGAGGCCCCGGCGGACGGCGGCGACCAGGCCGTCGGTGGTCACGGCCGCCGGGTCCTGGTAGAGGGTGATCCGCCGGACGCTGGCGCCGGTGCGCTCGGCCCGCAGCCGCAGCGCCTCATGGGTCGAGTAGAAGTCGTGGGCGGTGGTCACGACCTCCTGGCCGGCCCGCAGCCGCAGGCCGCCGTAGAGCAGGCCGAGGCCGTCGGTGGTGCTGCGGGTGAACACCAGCTGGCCGGGGTCCTCGGCCGGAGGGCCGGCGCCGGCCAGGTACTCGGCCGCGGCCGAGCGGGCCTGGCGGTCGAGGCGCTGGCCGTGGTCCTCCAGGTAGCCGTCGGCGTCGGCCTGGAGGCCGCGGCGGTGCCGCTCGATGGCCTCGGCCACCGGGCGGGGATGGGAGGCGAGCACGAACGCGGCGAAGTGGCGCCTGGCCGGGTCGAGCTCGAACTGGGCCCGGACCCTGGCCCAGCCGGTGGCCGCGGCCGCCGCCGGCGCGGGGCCGGGACGGTCCGGCTCGCAGCCGGCCAGCCCGGCCAGGACACCCGTGCCGGCCAGGAGCCCGGCGCGTCGCAGCAAGGTCCGGCGGTCGAGCTCCTCCATACGCCTCCTCGGTGTGGCGACAACCTCATGCTAGACCCGGGGCCGTGGGCGACCGGGGCTGTGGACAGCCGGCGGCACCGAACCTCACCGTCGGCTACGCTCCCCTTCGGGGGAGGAGGTGCGATGGGCGGCGGGGTGCCGGACCCGGTCGAGGAACGGGTCCAGGGGGTGCTGGACGGGCTGGCCGGCCGCGACGTCGACCTGTTCGTGGTGCGGCTGCGGCGGTGGTGGGACGACCTGGCCGAGGGGCTGGCCGGGCCGTACGGCGGCGGGCGCGACCTGGGGGAGCTGCTGGAGCGGGTGGCGGTGCTGCTGGCCGAGCGGTACCGGGAGCGCTCGGAGGAGCTGAAGCTGCTCGACCTGGAGCGCGGCATCCGTCCCGACTGGTTCCAGGACCCGGCGATGGTCGGCTACGTCTGCTACGCGGACCGCTTCGCCGGCACCCTGGAGGGGGTCGGCGAGCACCTGGGCTACCTCGGTGAGCTCGGCGTCCGCTACCTGCACCTGATGCCGCTGCTGGCCCCACGGGAGGGCGACTCCGACGGCGGCTACGCCGTGCGCGACTACCGCGCCGTCGACCCCAGGCTGGGGACCATGGACGACCTGGAGCGGCTGTGCGGACTGGCCAGGCGGCGGGGGATGAGCGTCTGCGTCGACCTGGTCCTCAACCACTGCGCAGCCGAGCACGAATGGGCGGTGGCGGCCCGCGGCGGCGACCCCGAGGCCGAGGCGATGTTCTGGGTCTTCCCGGACCGGGAGCTGCCCGACGCCTACGAGCGGACCCTGCCCGAGGTCTTCCCCGACTTCGCGCCGGGCAACTTCAGCTTCGTCCCCCAGACCGGCAGGTGGGTCTGGACCAGCTTCAACTCCTTCCAGTGGGACCTGAACTGGTCCAACCCGCGGGTCTTCGTCGAGATGGCCGACGTGCTCCTCAACCTGGCCAACCGCGGGGTCGAGGTGCTGCGGCTGGACGCGGTCGGGTTCATCTGGAAGCGGCTCGGCACCAGCTGCCAGAACCAGCCCGAGGTCCACGACCTGCTCCAGGCGCTGCGGGCCTGCGCCCGGATCGTCGCCCCGGCGGTCGTGTTCAAGGCCGAGGCGATCGTGAGCCCGATCGACCTGGCCACCTACCTGGGCGTCGGCCGCCACCACGGGCGCATCTCCGACCTGGCCTACCACAACAGCCTGATGGTGCAGTACTGGTCGGCGGTGGCGACCCGGGACGCGCGGCTGGCCACCCTGGTCCTGGGCCGGCTCCCGGCCAAGCCGGCCTCCACCGCCTGGGCCACCTACCTGCGCTGCCACGACGACATCGGCTGGGCCGTCCTGGACGAGGACGCGGCCGCGCTCGGCTGGAGCGGCTTCGCCCACCGCCGCTTCCTGGCCGACTTCTACGCCGGCAAGTTCCCCGGCAGCTTCGCCCGCGGCGAGGTGTTCCAGGACAACCCCGTCACCGGGGACCGGCGCACCAGCGGGACCATGGCCAGCCTGGCCGGGCTCGAGGACGCCCTGACCGCCGGCGACCCCGACCTGGTCGAGCTGGCCGTCCGCCGCATCCTGCTCGGCCACGCCCTGGTCTTCGGCTACGACGGCATCCCGCTGCTCTACATGGGCGACGAGCTGGGCCTGCTGAACGACCACGGCTACCTCGACGATCCGGCCCGGGCGGCCGACAACCGCTGGCTGCACCGCCCCGCGATGGACTGGGACCTGGCCCGGCGCCGCACCCAGCCGGGCACGGTCGAGCACCGCCTGTTCTCGGCCATGGCCGCGCTCGCCGAGGCCCGCCGCCGCACCCCCCAGCTGCACGCGGCCACCCCGGTGGAGGTGGTCGACCTCCAGCAGCCGCAGCTGTTCGCGTTCATGCGCCGCCACCCGCTGGGCACGCTGCTGGCGGTCCACAACGTCACCGAGCAGCCCCAGCACGTCAGCCCCATGGCCCTGTACCTGGTCGGCCACGACCAGCCGGTGGACCGCCTCACCGGCCAGCCGGCCCGGGTCGGCCACGGACAGGTCGTGCTCGACCCCTACCAGGCCGTCTGGCTCACCGCACCCTGACCGCCCCGCCGCCGGTCAGACGAAGGCGACGCAGCAGCGCCCCGGCCGGGGCGCCAGCACCGCCCGCGGGCCGCCGCGCCGGTGGCCCTGGAGGAGCCCCTCCATGAAGGCCAGGTTGGCGTGGCAGACCAGCTCCCGGTGGGTCTCGGCCAGCCGCCCGAACGGGCAGTTGCGCAGCCGGAGCACGCCGGAGTCCTCGTAGGGCTCGTAGCCGCGCTCGGCCAGCAGCGAGCGGACGGTGGCGTGGTCGCGCCCTCCGGCGCCGACCTGGGCGCCGAGGGCGCGGGCCGCCCGCTGCAGCGCGGCCCGGGACCCGCCCGACGGGTCCGCCTCGACGGCGTAGGCGAGCAGGCCGGCGATCAGCTCGAAGTCCCGGGCGGGCAGGGCGACCTCGACCGGGGTGGCGGACCGGAGGTACAGCTTGGCCGTCCGGCCCGCCCCGGGGCCCGCGCCGCCCGGTGCGCCGCTCGAAGCGGGTGTCCAGGAGCCCGGCGTCGACCAGCTTGTCCAGGTGGTAGGCGGCCAGGGCCCGGGAGACCCCGACCGCGGCCGCCGCCTCGTCCCGCCCAACGCCGCCGTCGCGGCCGGTGACGCAGGAGTACAGCTCCCGCCGCAGCGGGTCGCCGAGGCTGGCCAGGGCGGCCAGCCGCTGGTCGAGGTCGGGCTGAGCCATGCGGCAATTCTAAGACAAGGGGATCTTGACCGATGGTCGGTCCTGTCCGGCGCCGTCCTGCTGTCGCTCGCCTCGCCCGCCGTGGCCACGAGCTGGCTTCCCCTGCGCACCAGCGACGGCTGAGGCCGCCGGGCCCGCCCGCCGGGTACGCGCGACTGCGTAGCGGGGAGGCGGCGGCTACGCCCGCGGGCGGATGACCAGGTCGCCGGGCGCGCCTATCGTGGCCGTATGGAGCCGAGCAGGCCGACACCGCTGGCCCGTCACCGGGCCCTGACCGTCGACGTCCTGCTCGCTCTCGGGGTCCTCCTCGTCCAGGTGCTCGGCGTGCTGCTCTCGGAGCGGGTCGGCCGCTCGGCGGACTGGCGGGCCCCGGACGCCCTGGCCTACCTGCTGCTGGCCGCCGGGCCGGCGGCCCTGCTGCTGCGGCGGCGATGGCCCCTCGGGGTGCTGGCCGTCACCTTGGCCTGCGGCCTCGCCTACGCCGCCCGCACCTATCCCGAGGGGCCGTCCCACCTCGCCGTGTTCCCGGCCCTGTGGACCGTCGCCCTGACCGTCCCGCGGCCCCGGGCGTGGCTGGCCGCGACCCTGACCGCCGTGGCCGTCGCCGGGGCCGAGCTGTTCCTCTACGGCGAGACGATGTTCGACGGCGAGCCGCTGTACGCGGCCGTGACGGTGTTCGCGGCCATGTGGTGGGGTGAGGCGGTGCGGGCCCGGCGGGCGTACGTGGCCGAGCTGCGGGACCGGGCCGAGCGGGCCGAGCGGACCCGGGAGGAGGAGGCCCGCCGCCGGGTCGACGAGGAGCGGCTGCGGATCGCCAGGGAGCTGCACGACGTGGTCTCCCACACCATCGGGGTGATCAGCGTCCAGGCCGGGGTCGCGGCCCACCTGCTGGAGCGCCGGCCCGACAAGGCAGCCGACTCCCTGGCCGCGATCCGCCAGGCGAGCGACGAGGCCCTCGGCGAGCTGCACGCCATGCTCGGCGTGCTCCGCGAGCGCGACGGCGACGGCGGCGGGAACCCGCTGGCCCCGGCGCCCGGCCTGGCCGAGCTGGACGCCCTGGTCGCCCAGGCGGCCGGGGCCGGGGTGGAGGTCCAGGTGTCGCTGGAGGGGGCGCCCCGGCCGCTGCCGGCCGCCGTCGACCTGGCCTGCTACCGGGTGGTCCAGGAGTCGCTCACCAACGTGGTCCGCCACGCCGGGGCCAGCCGGGCCGAGATCACCGTCCGCCACGACGACGGCCGGGTGGTGGTCGAGGTCACGGACAACGGCCGCGGGGCGGCCGTTGGGAACGGCTCGGAGTCGGCGGACAACGGCGTGGAGTCGGCCGGAGGCCGACGACCGACAGACCCCGACCGGCGAGATCGCCGGTCGGGTCAGGGCCTGGTCGGCATGCGGGAGCGGGCCCGGTCGCTCGGGGGCACCCTGGAGGCCGGTCCCCGCCCCGGCGGCGGCTTCCGCGTCCAGGCCGTCCTCCCGGTCGGCGGGCAGGGGCGGTGATCGGGAGGTGATCCGGGTCCTGCTGGCCGACGACCAGGGGCTGGTCCGGGCCGGGTTCCGGGCGCTGCTGGAGGACGCCGGTGACGTCGAGGTCGTCGGCGAGGCCGGGGACGGGGCGGCCGCGGTCGACCTGGCCCGTTCGACCCGGCCCGACGTCGTGCTGATGGACATCCGCATGCCCGTGCTCGACGGCCTGGAGGCCACCCGCCGCATCGTCGCCGACGAGCTGCTGGCCGGGGTCCGGGTGCTGGTCCTGACCACCTTCGAGCTGGACGAGTACGTGTTCGAGGCCCTGGCCGCCGGGGCCAGCGGGTTCCTGCTCAAGAACACCGACCCGGTGGAGCTGCTGCGGGCGATCCGGGTCGTGGCCGAGGGCGAGGCCCTGCTGGCCCCGAGCGTGACCCGCCGGCTGATCGCCGAGTTCACCGACCGGCGGAGCCGGTCGGAGTCTCTCGGCCGTCGGCCGGAGGCCGACTCCAAGCCGTTCCCGGACCTGTCCGCCCTGACCGACCGCGAGCGGGAGGTCATGGCCCTGGCCGGGGCCGGGCTGTCGAACGAGGAGATCGCCGAGCGGCTGGTGGTGAGCCCGGCCACGGCCCGCACGCACGTGAGCCGGGCCATGGTCAAGCTGGGCGCCCGCGACCGCGCCCAGCTGGTCGTCTTCGCCTACGAGTCCGGCCTGGTCAGCCCCGGCCACCTCCGCTGACCTACGCCCGCCGCCGTAGCCGGGTGGCCCCGCCTGCGCGGGCTGCGCAGGCGCGGAGCCGCTCCGTGGCCGACGCCCGGCCCGGCCTCCGGGCGGCACGATCGGGCGGCCCAGTCTCACCCGAACCCGGAGGCGACCATGCCGCGACTGACCCGATTCCTGCTCCGCCACAAGCTGGCCGTGGTCGCGGCCTGGCTGGTCGTCCTGGTCGCCGGGGTGGCCGCGGCCGGAGTGGTCCCGGGCCGGCTGTCCCAGGAGTTCTCCTTCCCCGGCGAGGAGGGCTACGAGGCCAACGTGGCCATCCTGGAGGGCTACGGCAACGGCGGCCCCGGTAACCCGCTGGTCCCGGTGGTCACGCTCCCCGCGGGGACCACCGTCGACAGCCCCGGGGCCCGGGACGCCCTCGACCGGGCCTTCGGCGGGGTCGCCGCCGACCCGCGGCTGCGGGTGCTGGCCTGGCCGGCCACCAGCGGCGACCGCCGCCTGGTGGTCGAGGACGGCCGCACCGTCTACGGGCTCGTCTGGGGCCCGTTCCAGGGCCCCGAGGGCGCCGACCCGGCCCTGGCCGGGACGCTGGCCGACGGGCTGCGCCAGGCCCTCCCGGCCGGCACGACCGTGCAGGTGACCGGCCTGGACGCGCTGCGCACGGCCGCGGCCGAGGAGCCGGCCGGCACCGGCGTGCTGATCGAGACGCTCGCCGGGGCCCTCGGCGCCCTGGTCGTGCTGGCCTTCGTGTTCGGCTCGTTCCTGGCCCTGGTGCCGCTGCTGATCGCGGCCGTGGCCATCCTCACCACCTTCCTGGCCGTGCTCGGCCTCACCGGGCTGGTCGAGGTCAGCTTCATCGTCCAGTTCCTGGTCGCGCTGATCGGGCTCGGGGTGGCCGTCGACTACTCGCTGCTGGTCGTGACCCGCTGGCGCGAGGAGCTGGGCCGGGGCCTGGACCGAGAGGAGGCCGTCCAGCGGGCCATGGCCACCGCCGGGCGGGCGGTCGTGACCAGCGGCGGCACCGTCGCCGTGGGCCTGCTGGCCCTGGTCCTGCTGCCGGTGCCGTTCCTGCGCAGCATCGGCTACGCCGGCCTGCTCATCCCGCTGGCCGCGACCCTGGCCACCCTCACCCTGCTGCCGGTGCTGCTGGCCACCGTCGGGCCCCGGCTCGACTGGCCGGCCGGGCGCCGGGCCCGCCGCGACCCGGGGCGGGGGATCGCGGCCGGCCCCCTCTGGACCCGCTGGGCGACCGGGGTGACCCGCCACCGGTGGCTGGCCACCCTGGCCGCGCTGGCCGTGCTCCTCCCCCTCGGCGTGGCCGCCCTCGGCCTGCGCCTGGGCGAGCCGCCGGCGGCCGTCCTGGCCCAGTCCGGACCGGCCCGCGAGGCCCTCGACCGCCTGGAGCGGGCCGGGGTCTCCAGCGGCGTCCTCACCCCGATCGAGGTGCTGGTCCCGGCCGGCGCCGACCCGGAGGCGGCCGCCGGCCGCCTGGGCGGGGTCGCGGGCGTGCAGCTGGCCGTCGCCCCCGCCGGGCCGGCCTGGCAGCGGCCCGGCTCGAGCCTCGTCAGCGTGCTGCCGGCCGCCGAGACCAGCGGCGACGCCGGCGTGGCGACCGTCGGGCGGGTCCGCGACCTGGCCGCGGCCGAGCTGTCCGGGGCCAGGGTCGGTGGCTCCGGCGCCCTGGCCATCGACGCCACGGCCAGCCTCTACGGCAGCTTCCCGCTGATGCTGGCCGCCGTCGCCCTGGTCACCTTCGTGCTGCTGGCCCGGGCGTTCCGCTCGCTGCTGCTGGCCCTCAAGGCGATCGTGCTCAACCTGCTGTCGATCGGCGCCGCCTACGGGGTGCTGGTGCTGGTCTGGCAGGAGGGCCACGGCTCCGAGGCCATCTGGGGCATCCCGGCCACCGGGGCGATCGCCATGTGGGTGCCGCTGATGGCCTTCGCCTTCCTCTACGGCCTGTCCATGGACTACGAGGTCTTCCTGCTGGCCCGCATGCGCGAGGAGTACGACACCACCGGCTCGACCGAGACGGCCATCGTCCGCGGCCTCGGCCGGGTCGGCCGCCTGGTCACCTGCGCCGCCCTGATCCTGTTCCTGTCGTTCGCCTCCATGGCCGCCATCCCCGAGCTGGACGTCAAGATCATGGCCACCGCCCTCGGGGCCGGCATCCTGATCGACGCCACCATCCTCCGCGCCCTCCTGGTCCCGGCCCTGGTCGCCCTCCTCGGCCGCTGGAACTGGTGGCTGCCCCCCTGGGCGTCCTACCCGCTCCGGGTCGCCCCGTCCGCCCCGGCCCCCGAGCCGGCCGAGCCCGCCCGCGACCCGGTCCAGGTCAGGTAGCCCCGCGGCGCCGCCCGCCCGCGGGTCGGGCAGAATGGCCGCATGCCGTACCTGGTGGCGCCCGTCGTGCCGGCCGGCCGGATGGGGGGCCGGGGCCAGCCGGTCCTGAAGGCCGCGGGCGGGCTGGTCCTGCGGCCCTGGGAGGCCGGGGACGCGGAGGTGGTCCTGGAGGCCTACCGCGACCCCGAGATCCAGCGGTGGAACCTGCGCGCCTTCGGCTCGCTGGAGGAGGCCGGCGCCTGGATCGCCCAGTGGGCCGGGCGCTGGCGGGCCGAGCGCGATGGCTGCTGGGCGGTCGCCGACGGCGCCGGGACGGTGCTGGGCCGGGTCGCGCTGCGGGAGGTCCGGCTGCCGGACGGCGTCGGCGAGTGCACCTACTGGGTCCTGCCGGCGACCCGGAACCGGGGTGTGGCCACCGCCGCCACCGCCGAGGTGGCCCGCTGGGCCCTGGACGAACTGGGCCTGCACCGCCTGTTCCTGATGCACTCGACGGCCAACCCGGCCTCCTGCCGGGTCGCGGCCAAGGCCGGGTTCGCCCTCGAAGGCACCTTGCGCGGCGCCATGCTCCACCCGGACGGCTGGCACGACATGCACCTGCACGGCCGGGTCCGCGGCGACGCCTAGGGCGCGGCCACGCCCAGGGCGGTGCGGAAGCCGTCGCGCCAGCTGGGGTGGGCGGGATGCCAGGCGAGGTCGCGCTTGGCCTTGGCGTTGCTGGCCCCGCGGACCTCGGTCATCAGGACCACGGCGTGGTCGCCGGCCAGGAGGCGGGCCAGCCAGGCCGGGACCCGCCGTGGGGGGCGGGCGCCGACGGCGGCGGCCAGGGCCGGCAGCCAGTCCGCCACCGGGGCCGGGTCGTCGTCGACGATCTGGTAGATGCCGGGGGCGCCCCGCTCGACCGCGGCCAGGGTGGCCGTGGCGGCGTCGTCGATGTGGATGAACGACCACACGCCGGTGCCGGCGCCGACCAGGGGGAAGCGGCCCCGGCGCAGGTCGTCGGCCATGAACCCGCCGTCCCCGGCCGAGGTCCCGGGGCCGTAGAAGCCGCCGTAGCGCAGCACGACCCCCTCCAGGCCCTCGGCTCCGAGCACGGCCGACTCGAGGTGGCGGATGGCGTCCAGGGTGCGCCGCAGCTCGGCCGGCGGGTCGGGGTCGAGCGGGTCGTCCTCGGTCTTGACCGGCCCGCCGACCCGGGCGAACGGCCAGCCGGCGAAGCTCTGGGCGACCAGCCGCCTGGCCCCGGCGGCCCGGGCCGCGGCCACCAGGTGGTCGGTGCCCTCGGTGCGCAGCCGGTTGGTGGCGGCGAACTCCCGGTCGAACTTGCGGAAGCTGGTCGTGCCGGCCAGGTCGGTGAGCTGGTGCACGACCACCTCGGGCCGGGCGGCGGCGACGGCCAGGGTCACCGCCTCCCGGTCGAGGGCGTCGGCGACCACCGGCTCGGCCCCGGCCGCGCGCAGGCCGGCGGCCTTCCCGGCGGTGCGGGTCATGGCGGTCACCTGGTGGCCGTCGGTGACCAGCAGCGGCACCAGCCGGCGGCCCAGCGCCCCGGTCGCCCCGGCGACGAAGATCCTCATGGTCAGCTCCTTGGTTGTGTCGTCGTTTCCCCCTCGTAGACGAGGTGGCCGGCCCGGCCGTGACACCTCTGGTTGACTGGAGGGCGATGGACGAGGGTGACGCCTTCCAGGAGCTGCGGCCGCTGCTGTTCTCGATCGCCTACCGGATGGTGGGCAGCGTCAGCGAGGCCGAGGACCTGGTGCAGGAGGCGTTCCTGCGGCTGCGCCGGGCCGTGGCCGGCGGCGCCGAGGTGGAGTCGCCCAAGGCGTACCTGACGAAGGTCACGACCCGCCTGGCCATCGACCACCTGCGCTCGGCCCGGGTCCGGCGCGAGCGCTACGTCGGCGCCTGGCTGCCGGAACCGCTGGTGACCGGCCCAGGGGCCTGGGCGGACCCGGGCGCGGCCGACCCGGCCGGCCACGCCGAGACCGCCGAGAGCGTGTCGCTGGCCTTCCTCCACCTGCTGGAGCGCCTGTCACCGGTCCAGCGGGCCGTGTTCGTGCTCCACGACGTGCTCGGCTACGGTTACGCCGAGGTCGCCGGGCTGGTCGGCCGGTCCGAGGAGAACTGCCGCCAGATCGCCGCCCGGGCCCGCCGCCACGTCGACGCCGGCCGTCCCCGGTTCGAGGCCTCCCGGCGCCAGCGCGACGAGTTGGCCCGCCGCTTCTTCGCCGCCGTCGAGCAGGGCGACACCGAGGGCCTGGTCGGCCTGCTGGCCGGCGACGCCGTCCTCTACGGCGACGGCGGCGGCAAGGCCCCCGCCCTGACCGCACCCCTCCTGGGCGCCGAGCGGGTCGCGCGCATCCTCCTCGGCCTGGCCCGCCGGGGCGCCGCCGTCGGCGTCGGCATGCGGCCGGCCGAGATCAACGGCCACCCAGGTGTGCTCACGTCCGGGCCCGACGGTCGCCTGCTGGGCGTCCTCGCCGTCGACATCTCCGGCGGCCGGGTCCGGACCGTCTACTCGATCGTCAACCCCGACAAGCTGCGCCATCTCGGCCCGGTCGGCGACCTGACCGCCCTGCTCGGCAACGGCTGAGCTCAGGGCCCGCGGAGCGCCCGGTAGAGCGGCAGGGGCCTGGCGACGTTCTTCAGCTCGACCGGCCCCAGGGGCTCGAACCGCAGGCCGGCGCCGGCGCGGGCCGCGGTCTCCTCGCTGACCACGACCTGGCCGGCCTCGGCGTACGAGGAGATCCTGGCGGCCAGGTTGACCGTCATCCCGTACACGTCGCCGTCCTGGGCGACCACCGCGCCGGTGTGGATGCCGACGTGGGCCGGCGGCAGCCCGGCCGCCGGGGCCCGCTCCACCATGTCCAGCCCGGCGGTGACGGCCGCCCCGGGCTCCCGGAAGTGGAACATCCCGCCGTCCCCAAGCCAGCGCACGGGCCGGCCTCCCCGGCCGCGCGAGATGTCGTTGACCAGCGCGGCCAGGGCCCCGGCGACCCGGGCGGCCACCTCGTCGCCGCGCTGCTCGGTCAGCCGCATGAACCCGGTCAGGTCGACGAAGCAGATCGCGGGTGGCCGCGGGACCCGTTCGCGCAGCCCCGATCCCTCGAGGGCCTCCTCGACATGGTTGATGGCGTGCTCGGTCCAGACATGCTCGCGGTGGCGCCGGTAGAGCTGGAAGATGGCCCGCTCCAGCGACCCGACGACGCGGCCGCCGAGCCGCGTGCCGAACTCGATCAGCTGCCGTTCGTCCAGGCCGGTGGCCCGGAGCCGCCGCTCGACGTTGGCCTCGTAGTAGTCGGCCTCGGCCTTGGCCATCCGGCGGACACTGTCGGCGTAGACGGCCAGCAGCCGGAGGGTGGCGTCGTCGTCGACCCCGGCGCCCCGGAACAGCTCGGCCAGCTCCAGCATGGTCACGTCGTCCTCGCCGGCCCGGTCGCCGGCCTCCGGGGGCGCGAAGCCGGTCGCCTGGTGGATCCCCTGCACGAGGGCCAGGGGCACCTGGCGGTCGGCGGCCAGCTGCGCATACGACCGGTCCAGCCGCTCCGGCGTCTCCATCACGGGCGCGTCAAGGAACGCGAGCGACAGGGCGCCCCGCTCGACCAGGGCGACGATCGTCTCGATCGACATCCCCGCCGCCTCCCACGAGTGCAGCAGCCGGGCCCGGCGGACCTCCCGGGGGCCCAGGCCCTGCTCCTCTCCGGGGAGGGCGCCGGCCGCGATCAGCCGCCGGACGAAGGCCTCCGGGACGCCGGCCCGCTCGGCGACCTCCCTGACGCGGTACGACATCCCGGCCTCCCTTCTCCCGCCCGGGATTGTTCCCCATCAGTGGCGGGAGCGTCGGCCGGGGCCACTACGGGCGGACGGGGAGGCGGACCCGCAGGACGGTGGCGCCGGGGTGGGAGTCGATGGTGATGGTGCCGCCGTGGCGGTCCTCGACGATGCGGCGGGCGATGTCGAGGCCGAGGCCGGTGCCCTTGCCGACGTCCTTGGTGGTGTAGAAGGCCTCGAAGGCGCGGGCCGCCACTTCCGGCGGCATTCCCGGGCCGGTGTCGGCGATCTCGACGACCACCCCGTCGCCGTCGGCGCGGGTGGCCACCCGCAGCGTGCCCATGCCCTCCATGGCGTCGACCGCGTTGTCGATCAGGTTGGTCCACACCCGGTTGAGCTCGCCGGCGTAGGCCTCGATCGGGGGGACGCCGGCGTCGTACTCGCGGACCACCGTCACGCCGTCGCCGAGCTTGTGCCCCAGCATCACCAGGGTGCTGTCGAGGCCCTCGGTCACGTCGACCCGCTGCAGCGAGGCGCGGTCCAGCTGTGAGTAGGAGCGGACGGCGGCGACCAGCTCGGAGATGCGCCGGGTCGACTCCTTCACCTCGTCCAGCAGGGTGGCGACCGAGAACGTGCTCGCCACCCACTCCAGACCCGGCTGCAGGGCCGGCCCCTCGAGGACGGCCGCGGCCCGCTCGCACCAGGCCGGGTCGGCTCCGGCGGCGGCAAGCGGCGGGGCGATCGTCCAGGCGCGCTCGACGCCGTGGCGGGTGAGCCACGACGCCAGCGCCTGCTCGCGGTCGGCGCGGGCGAGCGGGTCCGGATCCGGCGGCCGGGGGGCGAGTTCGTGGCGCAGGGCGTCGAGCGCGGCCAGCCGCCCGGACGGGAGCTCCTCGCCGGCGAGCCGGCCCATGGCCGCCACCAGCGCCTCAGACGCCGTCTGGAGGGCGTCCACCGCCCGGGTGGCGGCCGACGCCGGGTTGTTGAGCTCGTGGGCCAGGCCGGCGGCCAGCGTCCCCAGGGTCACCAGGGACTCGCGCTGGCGGGCCGTCGACTCGATCGAGCGCGCCGTGCGGTAGAGGCCCTGGATGAGGTGCCCACCGAAGGGGAACCAGGCGTCGGAGCGCTCGCGCAGGACCTCGGCCGGCACCCGCAGCACCCGGCCGGCGGTCGCGCCCCGGCCGGTGGCGAGGTACACGCCGTGCTCGTCCCAGGCCCGGAACCCACCGGCCCAGCGGCCGGGCACGTCCATCCTGGCCACCACCGTGTCCTCGCGGCCGACATGGCGGACGAGGTCGATGGCCCCGTCGACCAGCAGCCACCAGAAGTCGGCGTGCTCGCCCTCGCGGAACAGCTCGACCCCGGGCTCGACGCGGACCTCGGTGCCGCCCGCGACCAGCTCGGCGAGCTGCTCGTCGGCCAGGCCGTCGAAGATGGGCAGCGGGCGGAGCTCGTCGGCGCGCATCAGACGGTGGCCAGGTAGCGGTGCACGAGGTAGACGGACATGGCGCCCTCGCCAACGGCCGACGCCACCCGCTTCATCGAGTCGAGCCGGACGTCGCCGGCCGCGAACACGCCGGGCACGCTCGTCTCCAGCACGAACGGCGCCCGCGGGAGCGGCCACCGCCGCGCCCATTCGGGAGCCAGCAGGTCGTGGCCGGTGACGACGAACCCCTTGTCGTCGCGGACGACGTCGGGGCCGAGCCACCGGGTGCGGGGCGAGGCGCCGATGAAGACGAACAGCCAGCTCGACGGCACCTCCTCGGTGGCGCCGGTGTCCCGGTCGGCGAGCGTCAGCGCCTCCAGGTGGCCGTCGCCCCGGCCCGACACCACCTGGCTGCGGTACCTGATGGCGACGTTGGGCGTGGAGGTGATCCGCTCCACCAGGTACCTCGACATCGTGCCGTCGAGGGTCGCGGCCCGGACGACCAGCACCACCCGCCGGGCGAAGCGGGACAGGTGGAGCGCGGCCTGACCGGCCGAGTTGGCCGCCCCGACGACGTAGACCTCGTCGCCCTGGGTCTGGCTGGCCTCGCCGGCGTTAACGCCGTAGTAGACGCCGCGGCCGGTGAGCCGGTCGAGCCCTTCCGCCTCCAGCCGCCGGTAGGAGACGCCGGTGGCCACGACGAGCGCGCGCGCCTCGATCTCGCCCGAGCCGTCGAGGCGCACGGCCCGCACCGGCCCACGGGCCTCGAAGCCGACGACGTCGCGGGCCAGGACCATCTCGGCGCCGAACCGGGCCGCCTGGGCGATGGCCCGCCGGGTGAGGTCGGCGCCGCTCAGTCCCTTGGGGAACCCCAGGTAGTTCTCGATGGCCGCGCTCTGTCCCGCCTGCCCTCCGGGGGCCTCGCGCTCCACGACCACGGTGCTCAGGCCCTCCGACGCCGCGTACACGGCGGCGCCCAGGCCGGCCGGCCCGCCGCCGACGATGCAGACGTCGTAGAGGCGCTGCTGGGCGGAGGTGCGCAGGCCGAGCGCGCCGGCCAGCTCGAGGGCCGACGGCGAGCGCAGCGTGTCGCCCTCGGGGACGAGCACCAGCGGGAGGTCGGCCGGCGCCGCCCGGGCGAGGTCGAACAGCCGCTGCGCCTCCGGGTCGCGCTCGACGTCGTACCAGCGGTAGGGCACGTGGTTGCGGGCCAGGAACAGCTTGACCTCGTGGCCCCGCTCCGACCAGCGGTGCCCCACCACCCGCACCTCGGAGGTGTGGTCGGGGTGAGCCTGCCGCCAGTCGTCCAGCAGGTCGTCGACGACCGGGTAGAGCCGGTCCTGGGGAGGATCCCACGGCTTGAGCAGGTAGTAGTCGAGGCCGATGTCGTTGATCGCCTTGATGGCCACGTCGGTGTCGGCGTACGCCGTGAGCAGCAGGAACTTCGAGCCCGGGGCGTGGACCCGCGCCTGCTGGAGCAGCTCGATCCCGGTCATGTGGGGCATCCGCTGGTCGGCGGCGATCAGCGCCACCGGCTCGTCGCGGAGGGCGAGCCGGGTCAGCACGGACAGCGCCTCCGGCCCCGAGGTCGCGCCCACGACGCGGTAGTCGGCGCCGTAGTACCCGGCCAGGTCGCGGGTGATCGCCGCGGACACCTGGGGGTCGTCCTCGACCGTCAGGATCGTCGGCTTGCTCATGCGCTAGGAGCATAGCAACCGGGACGGGTACGGCTTCAGGAACCGCCGTACCGGTCGCCGGTCTGCCGGCGCGGAGGCGCCTCTACGTCTCGGTGAAGCGTCGCCGGGTCTTCAACCTCCTCGGCCTGCGCCGCCGCTGGAAGTGACCATAGAATGACGGTCAGTCAGTAGGCTAGGGAGGTGCCGTGGCCGAGGGGGGGAGGACGAGGCGGCGGGAACCGCCGGAGGTGCGCCGCGAGCAGCTCCTGGACGCGGCCGCCCAGGTGTTCCTGGACCGCGGCCTGGCCCAGGCCACCATCGCCGACGTGGCCGAGGCCGCCGGCCTGGCCAAGGGCACCGTCTACCTCTACTTCGACTCCAAGTCGGCGCTGCTGACGGCCCTGCGGGCCCACTACACCAGCCAGTTGCTGGCCCGGTCCGGCCGCCTCGACGCATCCCCCGGCCGCGACGGGTACCGGCAGCGGCTGCGAGCGTTCCTTGGCGAGATGTACGACTTCTGCGCCGGCAACCAGCGGCTCCACCACCTGCTCTTCCACGCCGCCGAGGTCTCCGAGGACGAGCCGCTGGAGCGGGCCCGCGCCGACCTGGTCCAGTTCGTCACCGGCGGCGCCGAGGCCGGCGAGTTCGCCGTCGACGACCCCGAGGCGACCGCGTCGTTCCTGCTCGACGGCTTCCACGGCCTCCTGCTGCGCTCCCTGCACGCCAACCGCGGCCGCCGCGCCTTCCTCGACGCCGCCTGGCCGCTCTGCACCCGCCTGCTCGGCATCGCGCCCTAGCCGGCCCGCCCCTCATCTGCGGTTCTGCGGGTCGCTGCCGCCGCGATCTCGACGAACAGGCGTTGGTCGCCCCAGGACCGGCCGGCGGCGAGGTGGAAGACCCCCTCCTCGACGGCCCAGGCATGGGACCGGACGTCCCAGCGGGCGAGGCAGCGTGGCGGGATGGTCACCTCGACGGTGGCCTCCTGGCCGGGGTCGGCGGTGGCGGCGGCGAACCCGGCCAGCCAGCGGGTCGGGCGCTCGACCGTGCCGCCGGATCGGGAGGCGTAGACCTGGACGACCTCGCGGCCCGGCCGGGTCCCGGTGTTGCGGACCCGGACGGTCAGCACCACGGCGCCGCCGGGATCGATATGAGGTGGCGCCGTGACGTCCAGGTACTCCCAGGTGGTGTAGCCCAGGCCGTGGCCGAAGGGGAATGCCGGCTGGGCCTGGGCGCGGTCGTAGGCGCAGTTGCCCACGTGGATGGACTCTGCGTAGACGAGGCGGCCGTCGACCGGGCGGGTCGAGGGGAGGTGCCCGTGTTCGGCCGCCGGCCACACTGTCGGCAGCCGCCCACCGGGTTCGCGGTCGCCGAGGAGCACGTCGGCCAGGGCGTTGCCGAACTCCTGGCCCGGGAACCAGGCCACCAGCACCGCCGGGACCTGGTCGGCCCAGGGCAGCAGCACCGGGGCGCCGGCATTGACGACCACGACGGTGCGCGGGTTGACGGCGGCGACGCGCCGGACCAGCTCGTCCTGGCGGCCGGGCAGGGCCAGGGTGTCGCGGTCGAAGCCCTCGCTCTCCACCTCCTCGGTGGTGCCGACCACGACCACCGCCACGTCGGCCTTGGCGGCCAGGGAGACCGCCTGCTCCAGCTCCTCCTCATCCGAGGCCTGCTTGGCCAGGTTGAGCTGGAAGGTCACGACGGCGACCTCGGCGTCGCCGAACCCGCCGGTGTCCTTGGGCTGGTAGCGGAGGGTGACCGGGACCTCCTCGCCGGCCTGGAGCTCGACAGGCGCCCACAGCTGCGGCGGGCGCATCAGGCCTTCTACCGGGTCGGCGCCGGTGGGGAGCTCGGTGACGGTGTCGAAGGCGACCCGGTCGGCGACGGTCAGCCGGAGGCGTCCGAGCCCGGAGGCGCCCAGCAGCCAGGTCCCGGTCTCGGGGGCGCGCAGGTGGGTATGGACCTCGACCGCGGCGACCGCGGCCATGGGCAGCTCCGGGCCGAAGCTGCTCATCCAGGTGAAGGCGCCGGTGGTGCGGTCCTCGCGGCCACGGACGCCGCCGTCGGCGGCCAGGAACCGCACCTCCACCCCTGCTCCGCCGCCGTCGGGACGGCGGAGCAGGGCCAGCGGGGCCACCGGGAGGCGGTCGCTGCTGCGCACGCCGCCGCAATGGTCGACCTGCACGTCCGGGCCGAGCGCGGCCCGCAGGCCCTGGAGCGGGGAGACGGTGTAGGACGGGAACACGGTGGCGCTGCCGCCGCCGAGGGTGCGGGCGACCTCGGCGTTGGGGCCCAGCACGGCCACCCGGCGCAGCCCCGACCGGTGGAGCGGCAGGGTCGGCGCGGCGTCGATGCCGGCGTTGCGGAGCAGCACGAACCCGGCGGCCGCCCCCTCGCGCAGCTCGGCCGCGACCGCGGCCTCGGGCCACGGATCCTCCGGCGCTACCGCCGGGTCGATCCCCTCCAGGGCCCCGACCCGGGCGGCCAGCCGCAGCAGCCGCAGCACCTTGCCGTCGACCGCCGCCTCGGGGACGCGGCCGTCCCGCACGGCGGCGACCAGCTGGTCGCCCCAGGGGCCGCCGGGGCCGGGCATCACCAGGTCGAGCCCGCCGTTCGCCGACTCCGCGGTCGTCTTGGTGGCGAACCAGTCGGACATGATCAGCCCGTCGTAGGCCCATTCGCCCTT
>DASUPQ010000694.1 GCA_036280995.1 Actinomycetota bacterium
TGACGCGTTTGGGTGTGCTGGCGTCGCTGCCGGCCAGCCAACCCCGCCCGCGTGATGCATGGTCGCGCACCGATCATGTCCGCGGTGCGAGCTGAGGGTCCCGCGGTTGACCGCCAAGGTGACCGCCAAACCCCACGACACCAGGGATCCACTAGAGATGACCATGGACACCTCTACCCGTCCTGAGCTGCGCAGATGCGACCGCCAGCGATCACGCGACCAACTTACGAGTCCGAGAGTCGTCGAAGCACGCCATGGCGCAGCGTGTGCCGAACTGCGACGTGGCCTCGTGTTGCCGCCGGCATCGAGCTCGCCTGGCGGCCAACCGTGGGCTCGGTGGCTGCCCTGGTGTAAAGGGATGGCCGCACATCCCGAGCGACCGTCTGGGCGGTGGGAAATGCAGACGGTGGTGGATGGCTCGCCGTGAACTGTAGGGCCTGGAACCTTTACCCACCTCGAACCTTCACCAGCACGACCGTCAACGAAGGCCCGTCAGGATGTTGGTCGATCACCGGTAGCGAGGACGTGACGAGGTGAGCCAGATGGGGAGACTTGGCAGGCGGACGGGATGGCTGGGGTGGGCGGTGGCCGGGGTGCTGCTGCTGTCGGCCGGGGGGGCGGCGCTGGCCGCGCAGAGCACCACCACCACGACCCAGGCGCCGGGCGGGACCACCGACAAGGCCGACAAGCTGCGGGCGCGGCCCGCGGGGCTGGGCCGGGGAGTCGGCTTGGGGCATGGGCTGGGGCGGCGGGTGCTGCACGGCGAGATGACCGTGCAGACCCAGGAGGGCGTCAAGACGATCGTCATGGCCCGGGGTGAGGTCACCGCCCTGTCCAAGGACGCCATCACCGTCAAGAGCTCCGACGGGGTCGAGACCAGCTTCGCGGTCGACGGCGACACCCGCTACGGGTTCCGCAACGAGCCCGCACCGACGGCCGAGCTGAAGGTCGGCGAGGACGCCTTCGTGGCCGGCGAGAAGTCGGGCGGCCGGGCCGTGGCCAAGCGGGTCGTGTCCGGGGAGCTCCCCCAGCGCGGGGCCGGCAAGGGCGCGAACCCCCCGGCCCCGACCCCCTAGCTCAGGCTGGAGCCCAGTACGGCCACGACCAGCACCAGCAGGAAGAACCCGAGGGCGAACCAGGCCGCGCGCATGGCGTGCCGGGCCACCGGCACCGGCCGCAGGGCCAGCAGCCGCCGGCCGCAGTCGCACATGCCTGGCTCGAACGCCACCTGGTGGCCCTCACTGCAGGCGAAGCGGGGGCGTTCGCGGACGTCGTAGCCGCAGCCGGCGCAGGCGGCCATGGCCGCGTTCTCGTAGCCGCAGCGCGGGCAGACCCGCAGCGAGGCCAGCTCCCAGGCCAGGACCCCGGCGCTGAGGGCGGCCAGGCCGCCGAAGATGGCGAAGGTGACCAGGCCCGACCCCACCGAGTCGTCGAGGGCGATGGTGAACAGGGCGCTGCCAAGGGCCGAGGCGGCCAGGGCGACCCCGACCGCGATCACAGTCGAGCGCACCGCCGCCGGACGCCGGCCGGGGCTGGATCGGAAGGCCTTCACGGTTCTCACGTTAACCGGCCGCCGATCCGATGGTGAACCGGACAGCTTGTCCGTAGCCTGGACATGCAGGCACGCACCAGCGACGGAGGCACGATGGCAAGGTCGAGCGCGGACAGGACCCAATGGCGGGAGCTGTTCCACGAGGTGGTGGCGACCAACCTCTGCACCGGGTGCGCGGCCTGCGTGATGGCCTGCCCGAGGGACGTGCTCGACTACGACCACGCCGAGACCTACCACCCCTTCAACGTGGAGCTGTCGACCGCGGCCGACGACTGCGTGCACGGCCAGCGGGGCTGCGACATCTGCACCCGGGCCTGCCCTCGCTTCCGGGACTGGGAGGTCGAGTGCGACCAGGCCCTGTTCGGGCGGGCCAGGGAGGTCGACGAGGTCACCGGCATCCAACGTGGGGTGTTGCTGGCCCGGGCCACCGACCCCGCTGTGCTGGCCGTCGGCCAGGACGGTGGGCTGGTCTCGGCCCTGCTGCTGTGGGGGCTGGAGACGGGCCGGGTCGAGGGCGCCCTCACCTCGCGGCTGTCGTCGGTCCGGCGCTGGGACGGCGAGCCGTTCCTGGCCACCAACCGCGACGAGGTGCTGGAGGCGGCCGGCTCCCGCTACACCTACGCCGCCAACCCCCTGGCCATGAAGGAGGCCGAACGGCGCGGGCTCAAGCGCCTGGCCCTGGTCGGGATGAGCTGCCAGGCCTCGATCAACGGGACCCTCCAGGCGCGCCGGGTCAACAAGTACGCGCGCCGGATCGAGATCACCCTCGGGCTGCTGTGCTCCAAGTCGTTCGCCTACGACGGCATGCGTCAGGTGATCACCGAGGACTATGGGGTCCCGCTGGACGACATCGCCAAGGTCAACATCAAGGGCCGGTTCCAGCTGTGGCGGCGCTCGACCGGCGAGCAG
>DASUPQ010000695.1 GCA_036280995.1 Actinomycetota bacterium
GAGCAGGATGATGTTGGACTTCTGCAGCTCGACCTCGCCCGAGGCGCTGGCCCCGACCTGGATCCGCTTGTAGTGGTTGTAGACGGCGACCGACAGGACTTTCTTGGCGTCCTCCTGGCCGATCACGTAGTCGTTGAGGAAGTCGTAGATCTCCTTGGGCTTGGGCAGCTCGTCGAACTTGAGCTCGGAGGTCTCCGACAGCTCCTCTTCGATGATCTCGTTGCAGAGGTCGATGCACTCGTCGCAGATGTACACGCCGGGCCCGGCGATCAGCTTCTTGACCTGCTTCTGTGACTTGCCGCAGAAGGAGCACTTCAACAGGTCGCCGCCGTCTCCGAACTTGGCCATCTGCTCGAGTCCTCTCGCTCAGGGCTGCGGTCGTCGACTGCTGGAGCGTACCTGCCGCTGGTGCCCGCCCGCCACCATCTTCTCGAGCCTACTGGCTGCTCGCGACAGCCAGCAGCTCCTCGGCGGCCTGCCGGCTCTCGATGATCTCGTCGATGATCCCGTACTCCTTGGCCTGGCTGGCGGTCATGATGAAGTCGCGGTCGGTGTCGCGGGCGATCTTCTCGACGTCCTGGCCGGTGTGGGTGGCCAGGATCTCGTCCAGCATCCGGCGCATGCGGATGATCTCGCGGGCCTGGATCTCGATGTCGACCGACTGGCCCTCGGCCCCGCCCGACGGCTGGTGGATAAGGATGCGGGAGTGGGGCAGCCCCAGGCGCTTGCCGGGGGCGCCGGCCGACAGCAGCACGGCCGCGGCCGAGGCGGCCTGGCCCATGCAGGTGGTGGCCACGTCCGGCTTCACGTACTGCATGGTGTCGTAGATGGCCAGCAGGGCCGTCACCGACCCGCCGGGCGAGTTGATGTAGAGCTGGATGTCCTTGTCCGGGTCCTCGCTCTCCAGGTGCAGGAGCTGGGCCATGACCAGGTTGGCCACGGTGTCGTCGATGGGCGTGCCGAGGAAGATGATCCGCTCGTTGAGCAGGCGCGAGTAGATGTCGAAGGACCGCTCGCCGCGGTTGGTCTGCTCGACGACGACCGGGACCAGATAGCTGGAAGGTGGCTGCATCGCCGCTTACTCCTTGGGCTCGGATTCGCCGTCGGGCGCCGGGTCGTGCTGTTCGGCATGCTCGACCATGAACGCCAGGGCCTTGCTCCGCAGGATATCACCGGCGATCACCCCGCTCCGGCCGTCGGCCAGGGCGCGGCGGACCTCCTCCGGGTCGCGCCCGACCCGCTGGGCCTGGCGCCGCAGCTCGGCCTCGACCTCCTCGTCGCTGGCCCCGAACCCCTCGGCCTTGGCCACCGCCTCCAGCACCAGCTGGGCCTTGACGGCCCGCTCGGCCTGGGCGCGCAGGTCGGCCTCGACGTCCTCGGCGGTCTGCTCCAGGGCGGCCAGGTACTGCTCGAGGTTGGTCCCCATCATCTGGAGCTGCTGGGCGAAGCGGTTGGCCCGGTAGTGCAGCTCGTCGTGGACCAGCACCTCGGGCAGGGGCACCTCGACCTGGTCGAGGTAGGCCTGCAGGACCCGCGTCTCCAGCTCGCTGGCCACCTGGGCCTGGGCGGCGCCCTCCAGGCGCTCCCGCAGGTCGGCCTTGAGCTCCTCCAGGGTGTCGAACTCGCTCGCCTCCTGGGCGAAGTCGTCGTCCAGCTTGGGCAGGACCTTGGCCTTGGCCTCCTTGACCAGGACCTGGAAGGTGACCTCCCGGCCGGCCAGCTCCTCGCCGGCCTCCTCGGGCAGGGTGGCGTTGAAGCGGAGGATGTCGCCTTTGCGCTTGCCCTCCAGCTCCTCGTCCAGCTTGGGCACGACCGTGCCCGAGCCGACCTCGTAGAGGAAGTCGGTGCGGGTCAGCTCGGGGATCTCCTCGGTGTGGTGGGTGGCCCGCAGGTCGATCTGGGCGAAGTCGTCCTTGGCCAGGGGGCGGCCGATGACCTCCAGCTGGGCCGTGCGCTCGCGCAGCCGGTCGAGCTGGGCGTCGACGTGCTCGTCGGTGACCTCCAGGACGGGCCGCTCGACCTCGATGCCGCGGTAGGGGGGCAGGTCGAGCTCCGGCTTGACCTCGAAGGTGGCCGAGAAGGAGAGCGGCTCGCCGTCGGTGTAGTCGGGCGGCTCGACCTGGGCCCGGGACAGCGGCCGCACGCCCAGCTCCTCGATCGCCTTGGCGTAGAACTCGGGCACCGCCTCCTGCTCGATGGCCTCGGCCAGCAGGGCCTCGCGGCCGATGCGGGCCTCGATCACCTGGCGGGGCACCTTCCCCTTGCGGAACCCGGGCACCCGGACCTCCCGCGACAGCCGCCTGGCCGTGCGGTCGATCGCCGGGCGGAGCTCGTCGGGCTCCACGACGACGTTGATCCGCACCTTGGTGGGCTCGACTGGCTCGAGGGTGCTGCGCACGGGTGCCTCCGGGTCGGGGACGGGATGAACCGAGCGGGTGCTCGGGAGGTTGAAGACCCAGGGCGCCACGGCGTCCCCGGGAGCCCGGGCAGACCCGCCCGGAACGCTGACCGAACGGCGGCCAGTATACGCGCGCCGGGTGGCGGGTCCGGGTCGGGAGAGGACCGGGGTGGGTCCGGGTCGCAACCCGCTTGTCGGCTGGCCGGGGTCGGGGCGGTGGACCGCCCGGGGCGGGCTGTGGACAACCGCGCGCAGCGCATCGGCTTTCGAGGGTAGCCACCCCCACCGGGGGACCTGGCGCAGGATCGCGCGGGTGAGGCGCGCCTCGGGGTG
>DASUPQ010000696.1 GCA_036280995.1 Actinomycetota bacterium
GCTCCGGCTGCAGGCGGACCTGCGCTGGCTCGAGGCGTGCGAGAAGAACTGGACCTCCCGAAGGAGTGAATCGTGAGCGACGCCGCCGACACGTCCGTGCTTCGCGCTCGCGGGTTGCGAAAGGAGTACGGCAGGGGGGAAGGATTGGTGCGCGCCGTCGACGGGGTCGATCTCGACATCGGCGTGGGAGAGACGGTGGCGGTGATGGGGCCCAGCGGTTGCGGGAAGTCCACGCTGCTGCACCTGCTCGGAGGGCTGGACCGGCCCTCGGGTGGAGAGGTGTCGCTGAACGGCCGTCGCATCGACAACATCGGTGAGAAGGCCCTGGCCCGGATGCGGCGGACTGCCGTCGGCTTCGTCTTCCAGGCGTTCCACCTGATGGAGGAACTCACCGCCATCGAGAACGTCGAGCTGTCGGCGCTGCTGGCCGGACGCTCGCCGCGGGCGGCCAGACGGCGTGCGCAGGAGCTGCTGGAGCAGGTCGGGCTCACCGACCGGGCGCGTTTCCTGCCCTCGGCGCTGTCCGGTGGCCAGCGGCAGCGGGTCGCGATCGCCCGGGCGTTGAGCAACGAACCGTTGGTCGTCCTCGCCGACGAGCCCACCGGAAATCTGGACAGCGCCGCCACCCTGGACGTCCTCCAGCTCTTCGAGAGCCTGCACGAGTCCGGGCAGACGCTGGTCATCGTCACCCACGACGCGCGGATCGCGGCCACCGCAGACCGGATGATCTCGATGCGCGACGGCGCGTTCGTGGACGAGACCAGGTTGACCGGTGGCACCACCGGGCAGCTCGGCGCCCTCGTCGGGCTGGAGGACTGAGGGCGATGGGCCGCATCCTGCTCGTGGGCCGCCTTGCCGTGCGTGACCTCCGGCGGCGCCGCATCGAGGCCGCGCTTCTGCTGCTTGCCATCATGGCGGCGACGACGACGTTGACCCTCGGGCTCGTCCTGCGCGACGCGGCCAGCGACCCGTACCAGAGCACCCGGGAGGCGACCAACGGACCCGACGTGGTCGCCAGCGCCGGCCGGCCCGCCGAGCGTTCCGGCCTCGAGGAACTGGCCCGCGCTCCCGGCGTCATCGACCACAGCGGACCGTACCCGGTCACCCCGGCGGAACTTCAGGCATCCGGTCGAACGTCAGATGTGCAGGCCGTGGGGCGCGACGCCGCGCCCACCTCGGTCGACCAGCCGGAGCTGATCCAGGGCAGCTGGGTCAGCGATGGCGGCGTGGTGGTCGAGGCCGCCTTCGCCGACGCGCTCGATGTGCGCGTCGGTGATCCGGTCACCCTGGACGGCCGGTCGTTCGAGGTCGTCGGCGTTGCCGTCACCGCCGCCATGCCGCCCTACCCGGGGGCGTCCTGCATTGTCCCCCCGGGCTGCGCGAGCGGTGCGACTCCCGAGGAGCTATCCGAGCTTCCTCCGGGCCTGTTACAGAATCCAGGTCTGGTCTGGCTCACCCAGGCGGATGTGCGGAGCCTCACCCCGGATCCAGGCTCCCTGTCCTACGTGATGAACCTGAAGCTGGCCGACCCGGATGAGGCCCAGGCGTTCGTCGACGCAAACCCCCCGGAGAGCCTGGACGCTCCACGCCTGGCGTCCTGGGAGGAAATCCTCGAAGAGGCCACCGAGCTGGCCAGAGACGCCCAGATCCTTCTGCTGATTGGAGCCTGGCTGCTTGGCCTGCTCGCCGTGGCGAGCCTTTCGGTGCTGGTGGGCG
Organism: Actinomycetota bacterium; assembly: GCA_036280995.1. Lineage (NCBI taxonomy): Bacteria > Bacillati > Actinomycetota > Actinomycetota bacterium. The sequence continues at coordinate 1,717 of DASUPQ010000696.1, forward strand.
GCCGGATGGCCGATCAGACCAGACGCGTCGGACTCCTGAAAGCAGTCGGCGGCACACCCAGCCTGGTCGCTGCCGTGCTGCTCGCGGAGTATGTCCTCGTGGCCATCGTCGCGGCCGCGGCCGGGTTGGCGGTCGGATCGCTGACCGCTCCGCTGCTTACCGAGTCCGGTGCCGGCCTCATCGGCAGCGCGGGCACGCCGTCGATGACCATGTCCACGGTCGGTGCGGTGACCGCCGTGGCACTCGGAGTCGCGGTGGTTGCGACCGTTGTTCCGGCCGTGCGCGCCGCCCGCTCCAGCACCGTCAACGCGCTGGCCGACTCGGCACGCCCAGCCCGCCGCATCGGTTGGCTGATCGCGATCTCGGCGCGACTGCCCGTCCCGCTGCTTCTCGCCTTGCGGGTCGCCGCCCGCCGGCCGCGACGGGTCGTGCTGGGTGTGGTCAGTATCGCGATCACGGTCAGCGGGATCTACGTCGCACTGGTACTCAACACCTTCCTCACCACCCAACCACCCGCCAGCGGATATGACGATGCCCAGGTGGAGCTGCTGGGCCAGGTGCTCCTTGTCGTGATGGTCGTACTGCTCTCCCTGGCGGCGGTCAACGCCATCTTCATCACCTGGGCGACGGTGCTCGACAACCGGCCTTCGTCGGCCCTGGCGCGCGCCCTCGGCGCAACCCCTCGTGACGTGGGTGCGGCACTGGCGGCCGCGCAGGTGCTCCCCGCACTCGTCGGCGCTGTCTTGGGCGCTTTCCCGGGAGGCTTCGCACTGTTCGCCGCCATCAACGCCATCACCGGCGGCGACAGCGACAGGGCCACGCTTCCGTCGCTCTGGCAGCTGCTCGCCGTGGTGGCGGGGACCGTGATCGTGGTGGCGGCGCTCACCGCTGTTCCCGCCCGGCTCGGCGGCCGCCGCCCCGTGACCGAGACCCTCCAAGCCGAACTTGCCTGATGCTCGGGACGACGGCGCCGAACGATCAGCCAACCAGACGACGTGGCAGGCCACGGCCAAGGCGCCTGGCGAGACGGTTGACGAGCATGGACGCGCCTACGAGATTGGGTGTCTGAGCGACGGCGCCGATGGCGGAAAGGGCAAAGGGAGACAGGCGATGGGTATGCGGCCGCGGATCGGTCCCCAGGGACGGGGCCGACCGCTCATCGTCGCTCTGGATCACGTCGACGCGGGCGCGTTGCCCCTTGTTGGCGGCAAGGCCGCCAACCTGGGCGAGCTCATCGCTGCGGGACTGCCGGTCCCGGCCGGGTTCTGCGTGACCACCGAGGCCTATCGGGACGTGGCCACTGCCGCAGAGCTCGCCGAGATCCTGGACCGGCTCGCCGCCACTCCGGCAGGGGACACCGGCGCGTTGGCGGATCTGGCGCGCCAGGCGCGCGAGCGGATCCTGGCCATGGCCATGCCCACCCTGGTCGCCGACGCGGTCGCGGCGGCCTACCTGGACCTCGGTGACGGGGTGCCGGTGGCGGTGCGGTCCTCCGCCACAGCGGAGGACCTACCGTTCGCCAGCTTCGCCGGCCAGCAGGACACCTATCTGAACATCGTGGGTGTCGAGGCCGTCCTCGATGCAGTCCACCGGTGCTGGGCGTCGCTGTGGACGGACCGGGCCGTGGTGTACCGGGTGACCAACGGCATCAACCACGCCACGGCGCGCCTGGCGGTGGTCGTCCAGCACTTGGTGGAGGCGGCCGTGGCTGGTGTCATGTTCACCGCCAACCCGGTGACCGGCCGGCGCCGGGAGGCGGTCATCGACGCGACGCCGGGGCTTGGCGAAGCCGTAGTCTCCGGTGTCGTCAACCCCGACCATTTCGTCGTCGATCTGGCAACCGGTGCGGTGCTCGAACGGCGCCTGGGCGACAAGCGCCTGGTGATCCGGGCCCGCCAAGGGGGCGGCACCGAACCGTCCACGCAGCCAGCCTCCCACACCTTCTGCCTGACCGACGAACAGATCCGGGCGCTGGCCGTACTCGGCACACAAGTGGAGGCCCACCATGGGGAGCCGCAGGACATCGAGTGGGCCATCGATCCGGCCGGCAGCCTCTGGCTGACCCAGGCTCGGCCGATCACCACGCTCTTCCCGCTGCCGGCCGCAGGGCTCGACGACTCCAACCTCCGGGTCTACTTCTGCTTCAGCCTTGCACAGGGTTTGCACCGGCCGCTGACGCCGATGGGCCTGTCAGCCATCCGGGTGATCGGCGCCTCGGTCGTGCGCCTGTACGGGGTGCGCTCGATCGACGCGATGGCCGGGCCGCCGGCAATCCGCGACGCCGCCGGCCGCCTCTTTCTCGACATCACGCCGATCATGCGCAGCGCCGTCGGGCGGGCCCTGTTCCCGCGAATCCTTGACGTGATGGAGGCGCGCTCGGCCGCGGTGCTGCGCAGCCTGTTCGACGATGCTCGACTGTCGGTGATGCACCGGTCCTGGTGGCCGTTCGTCGGCCGCATCGGGCGCCTCGCGGTGCGCCATGGGGTACCACTCCTGGCCGCGCAGGCGCTGGCCCGCCCGCCGGCCGCCCGGCGCCGGCTTGCGCGCATCAACATGAAGCTGGAGCGGCGCATGACCCCACCGGATTCGGCCCCCGCCGAGCAGCGGCTGGACTTTGCCGTGAGGATCCTCGGCGACACGACAGCGCCACTCGTCCCGCGGGTACTGCCGGCGGCAGCCGCCGGGTTTGCGATGCTGGGCCTGGCAGGTAGGCTCCTTGGCGCCGATGCCCGGCCGGGTGAGCTTG
>DASUPQ010000697.1 GCA_036280995.1 Actinomycetota bacterium
CGCTGCTGCGGATCGGGCCCCGCGTGATCGTGGTGACCGCGTCGTCCGACCCGGACCTCCGCGCCACCACGCTGGAGCAGGGCGCCTCGGGGATCATCGACAAGGGCCTCCCGTTCACGGACCTGCTCGCGGCGGTGGTCGCCGCGGCCCGCGGCGACGACCTGATGACGCCGCTGGACCGGATGCAGCTCGTCAACCTGGCCCGCCGCGCCCGGGACGAGCGCGCCGCGCTGCTGGCGCCCTTCGCGCAGCTCACGGACCGCGAGGCCAGGGTGCTGCGAGCACTGTCCGACGGACGGCCCGTCAGCTCGATCGCCCGCGGCTGGGTCGTGTCCGAGGCCACGGTCCGCAGCCAGGTCCGGGCGGTGCTGACCAAGCTGGGAGTCTCCTCCCAGCTGGAGGCGGTGGCCCTCGCCCACCGCTCCGGTTGGCGGTAGGCCACCCGCGGCGCCGCCGGTTACCGTGAAGCATGCGCCTTCTCCTCGTGGCTCTCGCCCTCGTCCTGGTGGCCCCCGCGGCCCCGGCGTGCGCCGCCGACCACCGGGGCACCACTCCCCCGGGCGGGCCGACCCCGGCCGGCTCGAGCCACCCGGCCGCCACGAAGTCGGTCACGCCGCAGCGCACGCCCGACGGCTCCGCGACGGCCGCGCCGCGATCCCGGTCGCAGCCGGCGCTGCGCGTACGACGCGTCGTGACCGGCCTCGACCACCCCTGGGACGTGAAGCGGCTGCCGGGCGGCACGCTCCTGGTCACCGAGCGCGACCGGGCCCGGCTCTCGGCGTACCGCGACGGCGCGCGGCGGACCGTGAGGTTCCCCGAGGAGAGCATCTGGGTCTCCGGTGAGACCGGTCTGATGTCGCTGGAGGTCGATCCCGACTTCGCGGACAACCGCCGCTTCTACACCTGCTCGGGCTGGCGCACCTCCCGCGGTGGGCACGACATCCGGGTGGTGGCGTGGGAGCTAGATTCCGAGGTGACGGCGGCGACCCGGGTCGAGACCCTGGTCGCCGGGTTCCCGACGACGAGCGGCCGGCACGGTGGCTGCCGGCTGCTGATCGCGGACAACGGCGCCCTCCTGGTCGGCACCGGTGACGCTGCTGTCGGCACCAACCCGCACGACCTGAGGTCGCTGGGTGGCAAGACGTTGCGGCTCGATCCCGCCACCGGGAAACCGTGGCCCGGCAATCCGTTCGCGAAGGCGCACGACGAGAACAAGCGCTACGTCTTCACCTACGGTCACCGCAACGTCCAGGGCCTGGCCCAGCGCAAGGACGGGACGCTGTGGTCGGTCGAGCACGGTTCCTCCCGAGACGACGAGGTCAACCGGCTCCGGCCCGGTGGCGACTACGGCTGGCACCCGGTGCCCGGCTACGACGAGTCGGTGCCGATGACCGATCAGTCACTGCCGGGCCGGCAGATCCCCGCGCGGTGGAGCTCCGGCGAGCCGACGCTGGCGACCTCGGGCGCGACCTGGGTCTACGGCAGGAGGTGGGGCCGGTTGAGCGGCACGCTGGCGGTGGCGGCCCTCAAGGCCAGCCGGCTGGTGTTCATGAAGTTCGACGACCGTGGCCAGCTGGAGTGGACCCGGTCGCCGAAGAAGCTGCGCCAGCTCGGTCGGCTCCGCTCGGTGACCCTGACGCCGGACCGCTCGCTGCTGCTCACCACCGACAACGACAGCGGCAACGACGCGATCCTGCGGGTCAGCCCCCGGTAGGTCTCAGGCTCCCCAGCCGAACAGCGCGGCGCCCCCCGCGACGCTGCCGATCCAGGCCACGGCCAACCCCAGCGGCAGCCACGGCAACCAGGTGGGGTGCCGCGACCACCAGACCAGCGCGACGACCAGCGTGACCACCCAGAGCAGGGACAGCACCAGCACCACGAACCACGGCGCCGCCAGCACGCTGGCACCGATCAGGAAGGCCACGCAGGCCATCCCGATCATGCCGACGAACGGCCACGGGGAGGCCTTCTCCAGCGGCTTGCGCGGCGGAGGAAGCTCGGTCATCGAGCGCGCTCAGTCCTCG
>DASUPQ010000698.1 GCA_036280995.1 Actinomycetota bacterium
TACGCGATCCAGTACGGCGAACGGTACGGCGTTTGGGGTGGGATGTCGGAGCGGGAACGCGCCGCCTTGGCGCCCGGACCTGGCCGGGCGCTGGCGGCCGTACGGACAGTCAGCGTCGACCTGAGCAACAGGGAACTCGGGATCCCGTGACGCTTCCCCGCCCCGACCTGCCGATGGTTCTGCTGTCGCACCATGGGCCGGTGCAGTCGGACGGACGGCCGGTCGGGACGCTGGATGTCCATGCCACCAGCCGCGGCTTGGTCGGGAGGGTGGCCGAGGCCCGAGCCCAGGCCGCCGAGCAGGCACTGCAAGCGGGCCCGAACCGGGGGCTGGGCCAACGTACCGCGGCCCTGGACCGAGCCCAAGACGGCCCGGCCGCACGGGAGCGAGCCGCCGGCCGGAACCATTAGCCGGGGGTTGGCGCTGGTGAAGTGGTCTGGGCTGATCCGTCCGCCGCAGCTGCAGCACACCGACACCGACAGCGGGGACGAGCGCACGGCGACCTGGCTGGAGCTGTTCTTTGACCTGGCCTTCGTGCTGGTCGTCGCCGAGCTCGCGGTCGGGTTACGCGACGACCGCACCCTTCATGGTGTCCTGGTGTTCGCTGGGCTGTTTAGCAGCGTGTGGTGGGCCTGGGCTGGCTTCACGTTCTACGCCAATCGCTTCGACACCGATGATGTCGTCTACCGGCTGGCCAAGTTGGGGGCCATGCTTGCTGTCGCCGGGCTGGCCGCCAGCGCCACCGACGCGACCGGGTCGCTGGCCAGACAGTTCGCGTTTTCCCATGCCGCCATCCGACTGGTGCTGGTCGCCCTCTACCTGCGTGCCTACCGCCACGTGGTGCAGGCCCGGGGTCTGATCGTCGTGTACCTGACGGCCGGGAGCCTTGCCGCTGGGCTGTGGTTGGCCGGGGCGATGATGTCGGGACCGGCCCGGTACGCTGCCTGGGTGGTCGCGGTTGCGACCGAGGTGACCGCGCCGGTGGTGGCCACCAAGCGTTCGGCCGGCCTGCCGTTGCATCTTGAGCACCTGCCGGAGCGGTTGGGGCTGCTGGTCATCTTGGTGCTCGGCGAATCGATCGCTGCGGTCGTCGTCGGCGTCCACGAGACGCATTGGGAGCGCGCCACCGTCACCGTGGCTGTGCTCGGCTTTGTGGCCACTGTCAGCCTGTGGTGGACCTATTTCGACCTGGCTGGGGCAGCAGCGACCCGGTCCCTCGTCGATCGTGCCGGCCACCGCAGCACCCTGTTGCATGATGTCTATGCCTATGGGCACTGGCCGCTCACCCTGGGGTTGGCAGGAGCCGGGGTCGGCTTGGAAGGCGCGATCCTGGAAGGCGGCCAGCCGACCCTCACCTCCGGTACTCGCTGGCTCCTGTGCGGCGGGGTGGCGCTCTACCTGGGCGCCTTGACGGCGATCCAGAGCGGGGTCGCTGGATCGCTGCGCAGCGGCCTGCCCTGGCCTGGGATCGGGATCCCGCTCGTCCTCGCCGCCGGCCTCGGTCGCGGCCTTCCCCCGGCCGCCGTGCTGGCAGCCGTGACGGTCGTCCTCGTCGGCGAGGCAGCGGCCGGCCTGGCCAAGCAACGCTCGGGCACGCTCACCACCGGAGCCCCTGAGGAAGGACCGTAGTTGCGGCCCGTGGGCGCAAAGCTCGACACGGGTCATCACCATAGGCCTCCATCCTTTGGCGCCTAGCGGCAGGCCACCATCTGGCCGACCGCTTGTGACCGGTGTTGTGACGCTCGGGGTGGGATGTGGCCCCGATGAGGCCCAGTAGGTGAAGAACCTAGCGTCAGACCTGCCGAGCGGTCGCCTTGATGGCGATCATCTGGTGAGTCGAATTGGCCGGCTTGCTCACTACTGCGGGGACGGTCATGCGCCACGAGGAGGCGGCCGGGGAGGATCACCAGTGGCTATGCCATGGCGATCAGTTCCAGCTTGGTGGTGGGTGAGGCCGGTCCCCGGTTCCCGTCGTCTCGTCGCCGGTGTCCCGGTCCCGACGAGCGCAACGTCCTTCTCAACGCCGTCGGCGCGGGCGCGGCCCTGGTGGCGCGCAGCGGTGATTCTTGTTGGCAATGCGGCCGAGACAGAGCGGCCTCCCCGATGAGATGAACGACAGCACAGCACGCGCAGCGGTGGGTCCGATTGATCCAGCGCAGACCAGGAAGTGACGACGACCGGCTTGCTCATCACGGTGGGGCGAGTTCGCCGAAGCGGTAGGAGGCGGTGACGCCACCGTCCATGAGCACGTCGCTGCCGGTGATGAAGGCGCCGTCGGGGCCCAGCAGGAGCGCAGCCACGGTCGCGACCTCATCCGGGGTGCCGCCCCGCCCCACCGGGGACAACTCGAGCATGCGCCGGTAGCCCGCACCGCGAGGGCCGGTCAGCTCGTCCTTGGCGAGTGGGGTGAAGATGATGCCGGGGCTGATGGTGTTGACCCGGGCGCCCCGCCTGCCCCACCGAACGGCCTCGGCCATCACCCGCAGCGAGTTGCCCCGCTTGGCCAGCTGGTAGGCGTGGAGGCTGTCGGTCACCTGGTCGGGCCCTAGCATGGGGAGCGCCAACAACTCCTCGGCTGGGGTGGTCGCCAGCGCGGCGTCCTGCTCGGCGGTCAGGGCGCCCAGACGGTGCCCGGACTGCGAGGAGATGACGACCCCGGCGCCGCCGCGGGCGATCACGTTCCCGAACTCCTCGAGCAGCACGGCGGTTCCGTACAGGTCCACGGCCAGGATCACCGCCGGCGACGCCTGGCTGGGTGAGACCCCGGCGGCGTGGATGACCCCGGTGACCTCGCCAAGCCCCGCGGCCGTCTCGACGAGCGCGTGCAGCGACTCGCGCGAGGACACGTCGGCGGTCGCGGTGCTCACCTCGAACCCGGCGTTGCGCAACACCTCGGCCGCCACCTCGGCGTTGCCCGGGCGCAGGTCCGCTAACAGGACCTGCTTGCCCGCGCTGACCCGCCGGGCGATGGCCTGACCAATCGACCCAGCTCCGATGACGACGGTGACCTCGCTCACGGCGATCCCCTTCGACGGTCCTGCGGGTGCATCCCTCCCTTCCGGGAGGTCATCACCCGGGTCGGGAGACTCGAACTCTGGCCTGCCTCCTCAAGCGCCGCCTGATGGCGGGTGCACTGGTGGGGTGCCGCCCGGCGCGCCGGACGGGGTTCAGGCTGGCCGGACGGTAGCAGCGGTGCCGTAGGCGACGATCTCGGCCAAGCCGTTGCCGAGGTCCGAGGAGTCGAACCGCACCCCGAGAACGGCGTTGCCGCCGAGCTGGCGGGCATGGTCGATCAGGCGCTCCAAGGCCGTGTGCCGGGCCCGATCGACCACCTCGGTGAACTCCTTGACCTCACCGGCCTTGAGCGAACGGACGGTGCCAGTCAGTCCCTTGGTCAGCCCGACGCTGCGCACGATCAGGCCCCAGGACAGGCCAAGGGTGCGTTCCACCGTGTAGCCGGGCAGCTCGAA
>DASUPQ010000699.1 GCA_036280995.1 Actinomycetota bacterium
GGAGCGCGGGTAGCTTGGCGGCAGACAACAGGAAGCCGCCGCCTCGTCAGAAGCGGCGACGCCCTGCTTGCTGGCCTTTCGGAAGCTGGTTGGCCCAGGAGTTTGGTTGGCTCAGGTGTCGGACATGGTTGGCACCTTCACCTCCGCTGGCCTGGTGCGGATGACGACCATGGACACCACCAGGGCGAGGAGCGCGAAGACGGCCGCGAGCTGGAAGGCGGTCGAGATGCCGTGGGCCAGCACCTGGTGGGCGTATTGCGCCGGAAGTTGACCGGTCTGCTGGAACTGGGCCTGGAGCTCGGAGGAGGCGTTGGCCAGGAACTGTCCGACCTGAGTGGTGGCCTCGTTGCGGCTGGCGGTACCGAACACGGTAACCAGGATGGACAGGCCGAGGGAACCGCCGACCTGCTGGGTGACATTGAGCAGGCTGGACGCGGCCCCCACTTCATGGGGGGCCACCCCGGAGACCGCGATGATGGTCAGGGGCACGAACAGCAGGCCCATGCCCAGGCCGAACAGCAGCATGGGGCCGAGGATGCCGTCGACGTAGCTGCTGGTGACCGAGACCTGGGCGAGCCAGGCGAGCCCGGCGACGGCCAGCAGGGCGCCGCCGGTCATGAGGCGCCTGGGCCCGATCCGGGGCAGCGACCGGGCGGCGAACTGTGAGGTCAGCACGATCGCGGCGGTGATGGGGAGAAACGCGAGGCCGGCCCGCAGGGGGCTGTAGCCGAGGACGTCCTGGACGAACAGGGTGAGGAAGAAGAACTGGCCGAACATGGCCGCGGCCAGGGCCAGCATGATGGCGTAGCTGCCGGCCCGGTTGCGCTCGCGGAACATGTGCAGCGGGGTGATGGGCTGGCGGGTCCTGGTCTCGATCGAGAAGAACACGGCCAGCAGGACGGCCGCGGCGGCGAAGGAGCCGATCGTCCCAAGGTCACTCCAGCCCTCCTGGGCCGCGCGGATGAACCCATAGACCAGCGCCGTCATCCCTGCCGTGGAGGTGAGCGCACCGCCGAGGTCGAACCTGCCTGGCTGCCGCTCGGACTCGGCGATGAATAGCGGGGCGAGAACGGCGAGCAGGAGGCCGATGGGCACGTTGACGAACAGCACCCACCGCCATGACAGCCAGGAGGTGAGCATGCCGCCGGCGATCAGGCCGATGGCCCCACCGGACACGGCCACGGCCGAGAACACCCCGAACGCCCGGTTGCGCTCGGTGCCTTCGGCGAAGTTGGTGGTGATCAGCGAGAGCGCGGTCGGCGCGGCGATGGCGGCCCCGACTCCCTGTAGAGCACGCGCCGCCAGCAGCCAGCCGGATGAGGTGGCCAGGCCTCCCAGGAACGAGGCCAGGGTGAATACCAGGATGCCGGCGACGAACATGCGGCGGCGGCCGAGGATGTCGCCGGCCCGGCCGCCCAACAGCAGCAGCCCGCCGAAGGTGAGGGTGTAGGCGTTGAGCACCCAGGACAGGCTGGTGGTGGAGAACCCCAGGGCCTGCTGCATCTGCGGCAGGGCGATGTTCACGATGGTCGCGTCCAGCACCACCATGAGCTGGGAGGCGGCGATGATGGTGAGGGCGAGCGCGGGGTGATGGCCGCGTCGTGCCGCCCCCGGCGGTCGCGGCCTGGCAGACTCGAGGACCGTCATTGGCTGTCGTCCCTTCCGCTAGTGTACGATCACGTTCACAATGCGTGCGACGGTACGCCGCCCTCATTGGGAACGCAAGCGTTCACTAAGATTCTTAGGATTCTCTTGGGAGGTCGGGCCCATGGCCGCTCCGGCGGACCCCACGACGGCTCCGTCCTGTGCGCCGCCGCACGGCCGGACCCGGCGCCGCGGCCAGACCCTCGAGCACGCGATCTTCGACGCCGTGCTCGACCAGCTCCAGGCGGTCGGCTACGTCGGCCTGACCATGGAGGGAGTCGCCGCCCGCGCACGCACCGGCAAGGCAGCGCTGTACCGCCGCTGGCCGCGCAAAGAGGACCTGGTCGTCGACGCCCTCGAGCACGCCCTGCCGTCACCGACCGACCTACCCGACCACGGCGACATACGCGACGACCTCCTCGACCTGCTCCGTCGCCTGACGGCCATGCTCAACTCCCCGGCCGGCTGCGCCCTCCAGTGCCTGATGTCAGAGACCGAGCGGGACGAGTCGTTCGCCCGCCTGCTGCACGAGCGCGTCAAGGAACCACGCAAGCGCATGTTCCTCGACCTGCTGACGCGCGGCGCCGCCCGCGGGCAGGTGCGACCCACCTCCGCGACCCAGCTCGTCGCCGAGGTCGGCCCGGCCCTGCTGATGCAGCGGTTCTCCGCGGAGGGCCCGCCGGTGCCCGACGCCTACGTGGTGTCGGTGCTCGACGACATCGTCATGCCGCTGCTGCGGGTCCCGGCCCCCGCTCGTTAGAGCAC
>DASUPQ010000700.1 GCA_036280995.1 Actinomycetota bacterium
ATCCGATCCGCCTCCTCAAGAGTCTGCGCAGCCCCCGGCAGCTGCGGCGCAGCTGGTACATGCTCGCCTTCCAGGCCCCGTGGCTGCCCGAGCGGCTGATGGCGGCCCGGGACTTCCAGGCGCTGCGCCGGGCCCTGCGCCAGCAACCGACCCGGCCGGGCGCCTTCACGGCTCAGGACATCGACCGCTACGTGGCCGCGGCCGCCCAACCAGGCGCCCTGCGCGCCGCCATCAACTACTACCGGGCCGCCTTCCGAGCCAACCCGCTCGCGCAGGTGCACAGCTTGCGCCGCGTGGACACCCCGACCCTCATCATTTGGGGAGAGCAGGACCGCTACCTAGGCCGGGAGCTGGCCGAGCCGGACCGCGCTTGGGTCTCGGACGTGCGTGTCGAGTGGATCGCCGAGGCCAGCCACTGGGTGCAGGCCGACGCCCCCGAGCGGGTCAACCAACTCATGGTGGACTTCCTTCTCGAGCACATGGACAGCTAGGGATCCTTGGTCGCCGGCTTCTGGACGTTTGGTGACCCATCGGGGAATGGGATGTCAGCTCATGCTCGGGTCGGGTTGGGTGGCAGGGTGTCCCCCTCCGGTGGGCGCGGGGGGAGGAGGTGGTGTCGTTGCGGGTTCGGATCCGCCGCTGTCGAGCCGGAACGGTGGGTACTCGTCGGTCATCAGCGCGGCGTAGCCCCACACCCGGTAGCACCATCGGTTGAGCCCCATCACCAGATCGAAGATGCCCTGCGGGTAGCGCCCGGTGAAGGCCAGCACCACCGCGGCGATCAGCACGAGGATGCCGATGAGACCGCCGCCGATCTGGGAGATCTCGTCTCTGGACCCGTCGAGTTCGGTGGTCGACCAGACGAGGCCGCTGGTGAACAGTCCGATCACCAGGTAGTGAGGGATGGCCAGCAGCCACCACTTCACCAGCGCCAGCCCACGGGACAGCCGCTGGGGGTAGGCCACGTCGAGGCTGGCCGGGTAGTCGGTCGCGGCCAGCGTGAAGGGCGGGTACCGGTCGGTGCCCAGCGCGCTGTAGGTGTAGTAGTTCACCCGCCAGGTCCAGCGCATCACGCCCACATTGAACGCGAAGATTGACCTCGGGTAGCGCCCGGTGAACACGATGGCGAACCCGGCGACCACGGTGAGCACCGCGAACGCCAGCAACAGGAACGCCAGGGTGACGTAGTGGGGAATGGCCAGCAGCCACTTGACCAGCCACTGCCAGCGGCTCAGTCCCGGATCGAGCCTGCCTTCCAAACGGATCGGATAGGTGTGCATCCATCTCTCCTCATGACGTCCTCGTCGGGACCAGGAACCTGCTCGTCGCCGGCGTGGAGGGCCCGGCGCACGAGGGCGGTTAGCTGCGGCGCCCACCGGCGTTGGCGGGCGCCGCGACGCTTCACCGTCCTGCCGAACCGCCCGAGCCGACGGGCACGAGCTCCTCGATCTCGTCGAGGGCCGGAGCGCCGTGGTGCTGGCCGGCGCCCTCGACGGTCAGCTGCGGGATGAACCGGTCGAGCCATCCGGGCAGCCACCAGTTGGCCCGTCCCAACAGCGCCATGCTCGCCGGGACCACCAGCATCCGCACGATCGTGGCGTCGAGGGCGATGGCGGTGGCAAGCCCGAGGCCGAACATCTTGACGGGCGGTGAGGGGTTGGCGACGAAGCTGAGGAACACCGCGACCATGATCAGCGCCGCGGAGGTGATGACGCGTCCCGTCGCGGCCAGGCCGCGCGCCACCGACTCGGCGTTGTCCCCGGTCCGGAGGTACTCCTCGCGGATGCGCGAGAGCAGGAACACCTCGTAGTCCATCGACAGGCCGAACAGGATGCCGAACATGATGACCGGGATCGGCGAGGCGATCGGGACCGGCCCTTCGAAGCCAAACAGGTCACCGAGCCAGCCCCACTGGAAGACGGCGACCAGCACGCCGTAGGCCCCGCCGACCGACAACAGGTTCATCAGGGCCGCCTTCAGGGGCACGACGATCGAACGGAACACCAGCATCAGCAGCAGGAACGAGGCGGCCAGGATCGCGGCGATGAAGACGGGCAGGGTGTCGTCGAGCTGACCCGTGAGGTCATCCACCATCGCCGTGAAGCCCGACACGTACACGCCGTTGGGCAGGAGCCCGCGGACCCGTTCGATCGTCTTGGAGGTGGCCGGGTCCGCGGGCCCGGTGGCCGGGACGGCCGGCAGCACCGCGGCGTCGCCCGTTGGGGCGGTCTGCGGCTCGCCGAGGAGCGCGATGCCCGGGTCCGCCGCGAGCCGCTCGGTCAGCGCGGGCAGGGTCTCGGTGTCTAGCCCCGGGGTCCGCAGGTCGGCGACGATCAGCAGCGGGCCGTTGACGCCCGGACCGAAACCGTCGGCCAACAGGTCGTAGGCGCGGCGGTGGGTGGTGGTCGTCGGCTCGTCGCCGGCGTCCGGAAAGGCGAGTTGCATGCCCAGCGCCGGTGCGGCCAGTGCGAGCAGCACGGCCGTCGCGGCGAGCAGGTAGGGCCAGGGTCGTCCCGACACGCGGTGGGCGAAACGCCACCAGGCGCTGTCCTGTGCACGCACGGGGGTCCGCCGGCGGCGCAGCAGCCGTCCGGTGTCGATGCGGTCGCCCAGCAGCGAGAGCAGCGCGGGCAGCAACGTCGTGGCGGCTGCCACAGCGATGAGCACGACCAGCGACGTCGCCAGCCCGATCGAGGTCAGGACGCCCAGTCCGGTCAGCGCCAGCGCGGCCATCGCCACGACGACGGTGCCTCCCGCGAACACGACGGCCGCTCCGGACGAGCCCATGGCGCCGGCCAGGGCAGCTGCGTTGTCTTGGCCTCTCGACCGGTTCTCGCGGTAGCGGGCCCCGATGAACAAGGCGTAGTCGACGCCGACGCCCAGCCCGATCATCGCCGCGACCGTCGGTGCGGACGTGGACACCTCCATCGCGTTGGCGAGCAGCGTGATGCCGCCCACGCCGACGGCGACGGCGACCAGCGCCAGCCCGATCGGGACCAGGGCGGCCACGACGGTGCCGAACGCGACCACCAGCACGACCAGCGCGGCCAGGAGACCCACGGCTTCGGTACCCGACGTCTCCGCCTCGGCGTTGACGAACACCGCATCGCCGCCCAGCTCGGCGGTGACGCCCGCTGCGTGCGCCGGCGCCATCGCGCCGGCCAGTGCCTCGAACGGTGCCGGCCCGAGGTCGGAAGCCGGCAGGTCGAACGTCAACTCGGCGAAGCCGATGCGGCCGTCGGGTGAGACGGTGCCGGCCTCAAAGGGGTCGGCCACCGTCGCGACATGCTCCACCTTCGCGACTCGCGCCAGCGCGGCCTCGATGACCTCCCGGCGGCTGTCGAGCGTCCCGCCGTGGTCGACGGCGAACACGGCCATGGCGCTGCCGCCCGCCGCCTCGGGAAAGCGCTCGTCGAGCAGCGCCATCGCGCGCTCGCTCTGGCTGCCGGGCGCGACGAAGTCGTCGACGAACGCACCACCGGCGATGCCGGCCAGCCCGATGACGATGGCGGCGGCGACCGCCCACGTCCCGATCGTGATCCATGGCCTGCGGGCGCTGGCGTGGCCGATGCGACGGATGAAGCGATGCATGACGGTGCTCCTTGGAGTGATCCGGTTCGGACGACGGGTGCGCCACGTGGCGCCGTGGTCCCACCCTGCCTGCCGGGACCGGAGGAGTCGCCCACCCGCGGACGGGTTGGCCCTCCCCCGCGAGGCGGGTCCTGCGCTGCCGCCGGAGCGTCGTCGCCCCCCGGGCGGCGGAGACCCACATCCGCCTGCAGATGGATGACCGCGCGTCCAACCTGGCCTATGGTGGGCCGGTGCCCGCCGGCCAGCCGCCACGGGCCACCGCACGTCTCACCGTGGAGCGATGGGTGAACCGCACGGCGCCGCCCTCCCGACCGCCGCTCGGGAACGCCCCGAGAGGATTCCGGGGCCCCTTCGCCCGCTGGCCCCGCGCCGCGGACGCCGTCCTGGCCATCGCCGTCTTCCTCGCGGTGGTGTTCCTGGTGGACGGGCCCGGCGATTCGATCGTCGTCCGGCCCATCGGCGACGTTCCGATCACCGCCCTGCTGGTCTACGCCGTGGCCAGCGCGGCGCTGTACTGGCGCAGGCGCGCCCCCCTGGCCGTGCTGGGCGTGGTGCTGGTCGCCTGGGCGCTGACGCTCGGAGACAGCTACTCGCAGATCGGCGGGGTGGCGATCATCGCCCTGTACAGCGCGGGGCGGTACGCCACCGAGGACCGGTGGGGCCAGGTGGGCGTCGCCGCGGCCATCGCCGTGGTCAGCATCGATCTCCTCAACGACCCGGCCCCGTGGGGGGAGGCTGTCTTCGGCGGCGTCGTCATGTTCGTGGCCTGGTACGTCGGGCGCCGCCTCCGGCTGCGGCAGGAGCGCACCACCCAGCTGCGGCGGGAACAGGCCGCCGAGGCCCGCCGGATCGTGGTCGAGGAGCGGACCCGGATCGCCCGCGAGCTGCACGACGTGGTCGCCCACCGGGTGAGCTTGATGACGGTGCAGGCGGGCGCGGCCAAGGCCGTTGCCGCCAAGGACCCCGAGGGTGCCCTGCGGGCGATGGCCGCGGTGGAGGAGGCGGGACGTCAGGCCCTGGACGAGCTGCGCCACCTGCTGGGGGTCCTCCGACCCGAGACCGGCCTCGACGGGCTGGGCCCCCAGCCCGGCCTGGCGGATCTCCCCCGGCTTGTCGAGCAGATCCGCGGGGCGGGCCTGGACGTCTCGCTGGCGACCGATGGGGTGGCGGCCGGGCTTCCGGCCCGCGTGGACCTGTTCGCGTACCGCATCGTCCAGGAGGCGCTCACCAACGTGCTCAAGCACGCCGGTCCCGGGGCCCACGCCGAGGTGCGGCTCGGCACCGAACCGGGCGGGATCGTCATCGAGGTGCTCGACGACGGGAAGGGCTTGGAGCCACCTTCGGCGTCGGCTGGTCCATTCCGGTCGGCGGGGCATGGCATCGTCGGGATGCGGGAGCGGGCGCTGCTGTTGGGCGGGACCCTCGACGCCCGGCCCCGCCCCGGCCGCGGGTTCCAGGTCGTGGCCCACCTGCCCACCGGAGGCGAGCCCACGTGAGCATCCGTGTCGCCGTGGTCGACGACCAGGCGCTGGTCCGCGGGGGCTTCGCCATGGTCCTGGGCATCCATGACGACATCGAGGTCGTCGCCGAGGCCGGGACCGGGCTGGAGGCGATCGAGGTGGCCCGCCGGCATCGCCCCGACGTGATCCTCATGGACATCCGGATGCCCGACATGGACGGCCTGGAGGCGACCTCCCGGATCCTGGCCGAGGCCGACTGGGGCGTCCGGGTGCTGATCCTGACCACCTTCGACCCGGACGAGTACGTCTACCGGGCGTTGCGCGCCGGCGCCAGCGGCTTCGTCCTCAAGGACATCCCCCCCGAGGAACTCCCCACCGCCGTGCGCACGGTCGCCGACGGAGGAGCACTGCTCGCTCCGTCCATCACCAGACGCCTCATCGGCCAGTTCGCCAAGCGCCTCGCTGTCGACACCGCCACGTCGGGCCGCTTGGAACGGCTGACCGACCGGGAGCGTGAGGTACTGGCTGCGATCGCGCGTGGGTCGAGCAACGCTGAGATCTCGGACGAGCTCTTCATCGGAGCCGCGACCGTGAAGTCGCACGTGTCGAGCATCCTCACCAAGCTCGGCCTGCGCGACCGCGCCCAGATGGTGGTCTTCGCCTACGAGAGCGGGCTCGTCGAGGCCGGCGAGCGCGACATCGGTCACTGAGAGGTTGGCCCCGCCGGCTCACGGGAGAGGACGGCGGCCGCCCGGCCAAGCCATTGACCGTCAGGATCACAATCTGATTCGCCCGCGAGCATCATCCCTGCTGCGTGGGCTGGAGGAGCGATGACCTGCGGTTCGTCTGAACCGTTGGTAACCCCGGTGACCGCTGCTGCCCCTACTCGACCGTTGCGGCACGGACCCAGCGCGGACCGAGCGCGAAGATCCACCAGCTTTCCCCCTGTACGACGGTGTCGCTCCGCGGGCACTGCGCGGCGGCGTGCGGGCTTGCGGGCGGAGGGTGCGCTGTCCACGATGGGGACCGTGGGTAGTGTCCTCTCGGGATGCTGAGGGTCACCTGGTATGGCGCTGAAGAAACAAGCAACCCCGAAACGCTGGCGCTCCAAGGAAGCCAAGGAGATCGTCGCCGCCGTGCAACGGGCAGGTGGGCAGGTCGAGCGCACCGCGAGCGGGCATCTGAAGGTCATCGGGCCAGCCGGTTCCGCCATCGTCGCCTCAGCCCCCAACACCGGCCGCGCAGGTGGGCGCGCCGTCCACAACACCTTGGCCACGATCAGGAGCAAGACCGGGCTGGACGTGTGAAGCGCTCGTCCGGGCGCTCGCTGCACCCAGATGCGTGAATTGTCAGGGCCAAAGGTTCAGAGCGGAGCTACAGCATGGCCATGGCCAGCGTCCTCCATTGACGTAGAGGCAGGCCATGGGGCTCCGCGTCAAACACCTGGATACAGACGTGGTCCGCTCCTGCCTTTAGATGGTCCTTCACACGTCCGCTAACCGCCTCCACGTCACCCCATGCGACGAGCGCGTCGACGAGACGGTCGCTGCCCTGCCCCACGAGGTCGTCATTGGTGAATCCGAGGCGGCGCCAGTTGTTGGTGTAGTTCGGCAAGTCGAGGTATCGGGAGATGTGCCGGCGGGCGATCGCTCGGGCCTGGTCAGGGTTTGCCTCCAATACGACCGCCTGCTCTGGCAGGAGCCAGCGGTCAGGGCCGAGAGTGCTGCGAGCCTTCGCCGTATGCTCGGGCGTGACGAGATACGGGTGAGCACCCTGGGCCCGCTCAGCGGCCAAGGCGAGCATCCTCGGTCCAAGGGCGGCGAGCACACGCGGCGGCGGCGCTGTCGGCTTTGCGGCCCGGTAGATCCGGGCCGCCTCGTCCATCCCATCTAGATAGCGGCGCATGGCTGCAAAGGGACGCTCGTACTGGTGGCCACGAATTCTCTCGACGAGGCGGGCGTGGCTCACGCCGAGACCGAGCAAGAACCGCTCTGGGTAGGCCTCGCTCAAGGTGAGCTGGCCGGCAGTCATGGTGAACGCGTCACGTGCCCAGATGTTGGCGATGCCCGTTGCAATCGCCATGCGGTTGGTGGCTGACAGCAGAAAGCCAGCATTGGTCAGCGGCTCGCGATAAGCAGCTTCGCCGACCCACAGGGCTCCGTAGCCCAACTCCTCCAACTCGGCCGCGACCTCCCGTACTCTCGAGGCGGGTTGGTAGTTGAGGTGGTAGGTCCAGATGCCGATGCGCCCGAGGTCCATGACCCACTGCTTACCAGGCAGGGTGGTTACGACGCCACCACTCGCTCGCGGAAATCCTCAACCGCAGGCCTCCCGCGCCAAGGCTCCAGCTCGCGGAGCAGGTCCTGAGCCCGCTGGGTGATGGGTCCGATGCGTTGGTCAGCCGGCAGGTCCAACGCCCCGTTGGCGACCGCGCAAGCCTGATCGACCTCCCGCTGCTGCGCATAGTTGGTGGCCACCGCGAGCTCCACTATTGAGCGAGCCTTGAGGTGCCCCGGATCCTGGGCTGCGAGCGCGGCATCGAGGACCGGCTGGGCAGCGTCGGGCTGGTGAAGCGTTACAAGGCTCGTGCCCTCGTAGTAGGTGACGTCGAGCCGGTCCTGTCGGTAGTCCATGCCATGCCGACGTTCGTCGGGCTGGGTGCTTCCCACCGCATTGTTGGCCAGATCCTGCGCCTGGCGGAACGCCGCTGCGTCGCCGATGCCAGCATGGGCGCGCGCCTCCAGCGCTGCCAGCCATGCCTGGACGGCCACGTTCGCGCTTCGGCTTCCGTGACTCTGCCCCCGCCGGATGAGCTCAAGTGCAGCAGTGTGATCACCGCTGTAGGAGGGAATGAGGCTTCGCCCTCCGAGCAGCCATCCGGCCAAGGCTTCGTCCTGAGCTTCGATCGCGGGCTTCAGCGCAGCCTCATACCAGATGTGGGCGGCTGTCGGGTCCCCCACGTCGAAGGTCAGCCACGCTCGAAGGCCAGCCAGATGTCCAGCGACTGAGCACAGCCTGCGCCGGACTCCGATCGTCTGGGACTCCTCAAGGAGCCCGGTCACCGCTTGAAGGTACTGCTGGACGTGCGGGAACAGTTCGGTAGGCGACAGTTCCTTGTAGAGCTGGTGGAAGCGGAGAACGGCGAGTTCTGTCTCCTCGAGCATCGACCCGCTTACCCTCGATCCCTGCATGGCCCGGAGGAGATTCAGCAGGTCCACGCCGAGCGCCTCCAGCACGGCGGTGCTGGCGAAGGTCCCTACCATGCGGACAAAGGGTCGGCGCTCCATGGACGTATCTGACGATGCGAGCGCCGCCCCGGCAACCTCGAACAGTGCCGGCTCAGGGACGGCGATGGCCTCGGCCGGAGCATCCGAGCTG
>DASUPQ010000701.1 GCA_036280995.1 Actinomycetota bacterium
CGGGATGGCGTCGATGCGGCGTGCGGTGCGCATGAGCTGGGCAGTCTCCTCGCGTGGAGGTCCGGCACGATCTGGCGATCGGAAGCCAGCAGCCTACCGCCCACCGCGCCCCGGCGCTCCGCCCGGCAGCCGGCCGGCCGGGGCCTGGCCAAGCGGTCGGTCGCAGGCACCCGGCGAACGGCCGAAATGGGGGGCTCCGGCGAGCGGCTGCTACCCGATGCTTCGCCTGGTGGCGGCTCAGCGGACCCGCAGCTCGCCGTTGCCGATCCGGGCCAGGGTGCCCTCGGTGCGCCGCCCCTCGGCCCGGTAGACGAAGTTGATGACCTCGCCTCCCTCCGCCCGCGCGATCGCGTCCGGCCCGGCCAGGACGTCCTGGACGTCGTCGTCCTGGCCGGGGCGGGCCACGAACCGGACCAGGTCGGCCTGGGCCGGGAAGCGCTGACCGTTGCCGGTGGTGTAGCCGAACAGGAGCCGGGCCAGCTCGGACTTGGAGTCGAGCGGCCGGTGCTCGGCGAGACGGTGATCGAAGACCAGCACGTCGTACATGGAGCCGCCCCTTCTGCACGGTTTGCGGCAGTCTACGCACGTTCCCGGGCAAACGGAACGTCGCGGCATCCAGCGACTGCCGCGAGAGGTTCGGGGTTCGGCGCGGGGTCCCCGGGGGCGGGCCAGGTTGGCGGCCGATCCGCTATCCGGCGGAGGTGAGGAAGTCCTCGGTCAGGGTGCCGTGGGCGACCTCGCGGGCGGGGCCGGTCATGCGGACGGTGCCGCCGGGGGACCAGTCGAGCTCGAGGCGGCCGCCGCGGAGCTCGATGGCCACCGGGCGGCCGGTCAGGCCCCGGGCCTGGGCGGCCACCGCGACCGCGCACGCGCCGGTGCCGCAGGCCAGGGTCTCGCCCACGCCCCGCTCCCAGGTGCGCTGGCGGACGGTGCCCGGGTCGACCACCTGGGCGAACTCGACGTTGGTCTTGGCCGGGAGGAAGGCCGGGTGGGTCTCCAGGGTGGGGCCGAGGGTGGTCACCGGCGCCTTGTCGACATCGTCCACGAACACCACCGCGTGCGGGTTGCCCATGGAGAGCACGGTGGCGGTGATCGGCTCGCCGTCCACGTCCAGCGTGCGCTCGTCCCCCAGCACCGGAGCGCCCATGTCCACCGTGACCCGGTCGATGCCGCCGCGGTCGTCGGCGTGCAGCTCCAGGTGCTTGACCCCGGCCCGGGTCTCCAGGTCGAACGAGCCGCCGACCAGGCCGCGGTCGCCCAGGTACTTGCCGACCACCCGGACGCCGTTGCCGCACATCTCGGCCACCGAGCCGTCGGCGTTGCGGTAGTCCATGAAGTAGGGCGCCTCGGTGCCCCGGGCGATGCGGATCAGGCCGTCCGCCCCGATCCCGAAGTGGCGGTCACAGACCGCTCTGACCAGCTCGGGGGTGATGCGGTAGCGGTCGGCCAGGTCCTCGACGACCACGAAGTCGTTGCCGGTCCCGTGTGCCTTGACGAACTCCACCCGTCAATCCTTCCCGAACGTCTCCAGGGCCCAGGCGACTCGCTCCGGCCCGGGAGGAAGGGTACTCCATCGCACCCGCGGGTCCCGCCGGAACCAGGCCAGCTGGCGGCGGGCGTAGGCCCGGGTCCGCCTGACCACCGCCTCCAGCGCCTCCGCGACCGGCGTGCCCTCCTCCATGGCGTCGAGGAGCTCCTTGTAGCCGAGGGCCTGGCGGGCCGTCCGGGACAAGGGCCGCTCGGCCAGCCGGCGGACCTCGTCGACCAGGCCGGCCTTGGCCATCGCCTCCACCCGCTCGGCCACCCTGGCCCGGAGCAGCTCGGCGCCCGGGTCGAGGCCGACCACGGTCAGGCGGTAGCGGGAGACAGGGTCGTCCATGGCCGCCCGGAACGACGAGAACGGCCGGCCGGTCAGCTCCATCACCTCGAGCGCCCGGACCGTGCGGCGCAGGTTGCCGGGCTGGATCCGGTCCGCCGCCGCCGGGTCGGCCGCGGCCAGCCTGGCGTACAGCTCGGGCAGGCCGACCGCGGCCGCCTCGGCCTCCAGCCGGGCCCGGACGGCCTGGTCGGTCGGGGGGAACACGAAGTCGTCGACCACGGCGTGGAAGTAGAGGCCGGACCCTCCCACCAGCAGCGGCACCCGTCCCCGGCCGAGCACCTCGGTGATCGCGGCCCTGGCCAGGGGCTGGAATCTCGCCACCGAGAACTCCTCCCCCGGCTCGACCAGGTCGACCAGGTGATGGGCCACCCGCGCCCGTTCCTCCGGGGTCGGCTTCGCCGTGCCGATGTCCATTCCCCGATAGACGAGCATCGCGTCGGCGCTCACCACCTCCGCCCCGAGCCGCTCGGCCAACGCCAGCGCCAGCTCGGTCTTCCCCGCCGCCGTCGGCCCCACCACCGCCAGCACAGGCCCCGGCCGCGGGTCGGCCGGCCCCGGGCGTGGTGGGGGAAGGGTCATGGCCGGAGGTCGCGCGGCGACGGGGGCAGGGTTGTATTGGGTCGTGGCGCGGTCAGGAGGGCGACCAGATAGCCCACGCCATAGGGCGCGTCGTCGTACAGGACCTGGCCGCGCAGGGGCGGTTCGCCCACGACCGACACCTCGCCGCCCGACCCCGGCCCGCCCGCCACCGGACCCTCGCCATCCACCCCGCCCCTGTCCCCGTGTGGCCCTGGGGCGCCGGACCCCGGCCCTTCGGCGAACGCGCCGGCGAGGGTCTGGAGGGGGACCCGGCCGGCGACGAGCAGGTCGGCGGCTTGGGCGGGGTCGAGGTCGAGGAGGCGGGCGGGGTCGCCGGAGCGGAATGCCTCGGCGATCGAGGCGTCGAAGCCGGCCGCCTCCTCCCGGAAGGCCCCTGGGGCCCGCTCGGTCCGGCATGCCGACAGATCGGCCATCGCCACCAGGCCGGTGGCGCCGAGCTGCTGGGCCGCGGTGGTCAGGGTGCGGCCGATTGCGGCGGCCGCGCCGGGGCCGAGCGAGCCGGGGACGGTGACGGCGGCCAGGCGGGCGGGCGGCGGATCGAGGGCGGCCAGGAGGTGGGCGGCGACGGTCAGGGACAGGGGCAGATGCCTGAGCCGGGCGGGTGGCGGGAGGCCTGGAAGGTCGAGGGCGACCAGAGCGGGGAGGGTGACCTCGACGTCGGCGCCGTAGGGCTGGAACGATCCGGCCGCCGCCGGTTCGGGCACGCCCCAGACCGGCCCGTCGCCGACGACGACGGTGATGTCGGCGGCGCCGAGGACCGTGGACAGGGCCTTGTGGCAGGCGGCCCGCAGCGTGTCGAGCTCGGCCGCGGCGACGCCGGCGAGCTCGGGCACGAGCAGGGGCGGGTGCGGCAGGACGGCCGCCACGACCGGGTGACGACCGGCGACCGGATGCTGACCGGCGACCGGGTGACCACCGGGAACCGGCTGAGGATCGGCGACCGGCTGTTCCCGGTGAGCGGCGGGCCGCGGGTCCCGGCCCTCACGCGGCATGGGCGACCCTCAGCCGACCAGCGGCAGGGGGACCGCCCGGGCGGGCAGCGGCCGCGGCGCCGGCGCCGCCCCGCACGACCCGGCGGCAGGTCGCCATGGCCGGTGGGCCAGCACCGGCCCCCCGACCAGGTGATGGGGGGCCGCCTGCTCGACCCGGACCGTCACCAGGTCCCCGGGCGCCACCGCGACGACACCCGTGACCGCCGGGGCCGGGAAGTGGCAGAGCTTGTTGGTCCGGGTGCGGCCCGACATGCGGGTGGGGTTGGTCTTGGAGGTGGACTGCTCGACCAGGAGCTCGACCTCGGTGCCGAGCAGGGCCCGGTTGGCCTCCAGGCTGACGCGCTCCTGGAGCTGGAGGAGGCGCTGGAAGCGGTCCTTGACCACGTCGGCGGGCACCTGGTCGGGCATGGAGGCGGCCTCGGTGCCGGGGCGGGGCGAGTACTGGAAGGTGAAGGCCGAGTCGAACCGGGCCTGCTCCACCAGGTCGAGGGTGTCGGCGAAGTCGGCCTCGGTCTCGCCCGGGAACCCGACGATGATGTCGGTGGAGAAGGCGACCCCGGGGATGGCGGCGCGCAGGCTGGCCAGGATCTCGAGGTAGCGGCGCCTGCGGTAGCCGCGGCGCATCAGCCGCAGGACCCGGTCGGAGCCCGACTGGAGCGGGAAGTGGACGTGCTCGCACAGGGGCCGGCAGCCGGCCATGGCCTCGACCACGTCGTCGCGGAAGTCCTTGGGGTTGGGGCTGGTGAAGCGGAGGCGCTCCAGGCCATCGACCCCGTCCAGGGCCCGGAGGAGGTCGCCGAACAGCTGGCGGTGGCCGGGCAGGTCGGTGCCGTAGGAGTTGACGTTCTGGCCGAGCAGGCTGACCTCGAGCACGCCGGCGTCGGCCAGGGCCTGGACCTCGGCGACCACGTCGCCGACCCGGCGGCTGCGCTCCTTGCCGCGCAGCTTGGGGACGATGCAGAAGGTGCAGGTGTTGTTGCAGCCGACGCTGATGGCCACCCAGGCCGACCACTCGCTGGCCCGCCGGGCCGGGAGGGCGGAGGGAAAGCGCTGCATCTCGTCGAAGAACTCGGCCTGGGCGGCGCCCTGCTCGCGGGCCCGGCGCACCAGGACGGGCAGGCTGTGCAGGTTGTGGGTGCCGAAGACCACGTCGACCCAGGGGGCGCGCTCCAGCACCCGGCCCTGGTCCTTCTGGGCGAGGCAGCCGCCGACGGCGATGGTCAGCCCGCGGCTGGCCTTGGTGGTGGCCAGGTGGCCGAGGGTGCCGTAGAGCTTGTTGTCGGCGTTCTCACGGACCGCGCAGGTGTTGAGCACGACCAGGTCGGCGTCGTCCAGCCCGGCGGCACGCTCCATGCCCTCGGCCTCGAGCAGCCCGGCCAGCCGCTCGGAGTCGTGCTCGTTCATCTGGCACCCGAAGGTGCGGATCAGGTATCGCTCACTCATCGCGCCGGATGGTACTCCGCCGGCCTGGTCATCTCACTTGGCGTACTCGATGCTGCGGATCTCGCGGACCACGGTGATCTTGATCTGGCCCGGGTACTGGAGCTCCTGCTCGACCCGCTTGGCCATGTCGCGGGCCAGCACCTGGGCGGCGACGTCGTCGACGTCCTCGGGCTTGACCATGATCCGGACCTCGCGGCCGGCCTGCATGGCGAAGACCTTGTCGACGCCCGGGTAGCTGCCGGCGATCTCCTCGAGGCGCTCCAGGCGCTTGACGTAGGACTCGAGCGTCTCCCGGCGGGCCCCGGGGCGGCCGCCCGAGATGGCGTCGGCGGCCTGGGTGAGCACGGCCTCGATGGTGCGCTGCTCGACCTCGCCGTGGTGGGCCTCGATGGCGTGGACGACCTCGGGACGCTCCTTGAGCCGGCGGGCCAGCTCGGCCCCGATGATGGCGTGTGAGCCCTCGACCTCGTGGGTGAGCGCCTTGCCGATGTCGTGCAGGAATCCGCAGCGCTTGGCCAGGGCGACGTCCATGCCCAGCTCGGAGGCCATGATGCCGGCCAGGTGGGCGGTCTCGATCAGGTGGCGGAGCACGTTCTGGCCGTAGGAGGTGCGGTACTTGAGCCGCCCGAGGACACGGACCAGCTCCGGGTGCAGGTCGGTGATGCCGACCTCGAGGCAGGCGTCCTCGCCGGCCCGGCGGACCTCCCCCTCGACCTCCTGCCGGGCCCGGTCGTAGGTCTCCTCAATGCGGGCCGGGTGGATGCGGCCGTCGGAGACCAGCTTCTCCAGGGTGAGGCGGCCGATCTCACGCCGGACCGGGTCGAAGCAGGACAGCAGGACCGCCTCGGGGGTGTCGTCGATGATGAGGTTGACGCCGGTGACGGCCTCGAAGGCGCGGATGTTGCGGCCCTCGCGGCCGATGATGCGGCCCTTCATGTCGTCGGAGGGCAGGGGCAGCACCGAGACGGTCGACTCGGAGGTCTGCTCGGAGGCGACCCGCTGGATGGCCAGGGTGACGATCTTGCGCGAGCGGCGGTCGGCCTCCTCCCGCGCCTGCTGCTCGAGGTCGCGGACCAGGCCCATGGCGTCGCGCTTGGCGTCCTCCTCGATCTGCTTCACGAGCAAGGCCTTGGCCTCGGCGGCGGTCATGGCCGCGACCTGCTCGAGGCGGCGGCGGTGCTCCTCGGAGGCGGACTCGAGCTCGGCCCGGGTCACCTCGAGGGCCTGCTCGCGGTCGTGCAGGGCGACCTCGCGCCGGTCGAGCAGGGTCGCCTTGGCATCCAGGCCCTCCTCCCGGCCGGCGATGCGGTCCTCGCGCTGCTGGACCTCGGCCAGGCGGGTCCGGGTCTCGACTTCGACCTCAGCTCGAAGCTTGGTCGCCTCGGTCTCGACGCCCTGGCGCAGCCGCAGGGCCTCGTCGCGGGCCTCCACGGCGGCCTCGCGGCGGGTGGTCTCGGCCTGCCGGCGGGCGTCCTCGAGCAGCGCCCTGGCCTGTTGCTCGGCCGACCCGAGCACGGTTGCGGACTGTTTGCGCTGGTACTGCGTTCCGATGAGAAACCCGACAACGATCCCGGCGAGCGCTCCGACGATGAGAACGACGGCCTCCATGGCGGCCTCCTTTGCAACCCCCATCCGGCCGGGGGAACCCGGCCGGCGAAAGCCACCCGGCGGCGCCACCGAGACCGTCTTGCCTGGAAACGGCAGCAGCGCCGAGCGGCGCCCGGCGCTGCAAAGACCCTTCGATTACGGTCCGAAGGTCGGGTCCGACGGAACGTTCGGGTGGGGACGCCGAGTCGCCGCTCCAGTCCCCAAGCAGGAAGGTCCGGTGAACAGTCGGTGTACCAAAGGTTACGTAATCAGAGGTTGAGCTCGGCGTCGCCGGGCCATCTCAGGGTAGGCCCGCCCGCCCCCCCGGTCAAGGAAGAGCAGGTCAGAAGGGGTGTCAACCCGGAATCAGCCGGTCCAAGCGATCGTCTCAGTCAAGCGAGACAACCTGTCCCACGGGGAGAGACAACCTGGCTCACCCCTTCGATCCAGTGGCCCTTCACCCAGTCGTACGGCATCGCGCTCCTGCCTAGCCGGTCCGCAGCGTCTCCCGCAGGGGACGCGCGTCGGCGGGCGCGGTGATCCGGCGCACGGTCGCGCCGCCGGTGTCCTCCCGCACGGTGGCGAGGTACTCCCGCGGGGTCGTGCCGCTGTCGGGGTCGATGCTCTCCGGGCCGGTGTCTCAGTCGAAGCCGACCAGGTCCCGGGCGACGGACTCGGCGAGCTCGGGCGGGTAGCCGCGGCGGGCCAGGTAGGTCGCCAGCCGCCGGAGCTGGGTCGGGGCGGGGAGGCCGGCGAGCTGGGCGAGCCGGGCCTCGGCGACCTGGCGGCAGCGGTCGGCGCGGTCCTCGGCCGGAACGGCGGCGTGGGCGGCCCGTTCCGCCACCGCCGGGTCGACGCCGCGGTCGCGGAGCTCGGCGGCGATCGCGGGCGCGTCCAGCCCCCGCTCCGCCCGGCCCTCGGCGACCGTCTGGGCCAGGGCGGCGTCGTCGACCAGGCCCACCCGTTCCAGCCGGTCGAGCGTCTCGGCGACCGCGGCCGCCTCGAAGCCACGGTCCTCCAGCCGCTGCCGCAACTCGGCCAGGGTCCGCGCCCGGCTCGTGAGCAGCCGCAGGGCGGCGGCGTGGGCGGCGTCCGCCGACCCCGCCCGCTCGCCGTCCAGCGGCGCTCCTCCCCCCGGCTGCACCCGCCGTTTCCTGACCGCCGCCCGTCGCCCGACCACCATCGTCCGGCTCAGAGCTTGTCCTGCTCCTTCGCTGCTCCCTTGGCCTGGGTGGGATCGGCGTCGAGGTCGGCGGGAGTGGGGGCGGGCGGGAGGCCGACGCCCAGCTGGGCCTTGATCTTCTCCTCGATCTCGCGGGCGAGCTCGGGGTTGTCGCGGAGGAAGTTGCGGGAGTTCTCACGTCCCTGACCGAGCTGGTCCCCGTCGTAGGTGAACCAGGCCCCCGACTTCTTGATGAGACCGACATCCACGCCGACGTCGAGCAGGCTCCCCTCCTTGGAGATCCCCTGGCCGTAGATGACGTCGAACTCGGCCGAGCGGAAGGGCGGGGCCAGCTTGTTCTTGACCACCTTGGCCCTGGTCCGGTTGCCGACGACCTCGGGACCGTCCTTCAGCGACTCGATCCGCCGCACGTCCAGCCGGACCGAGGCGTAGAACTTGAGCGCCCGCCCCCCGGAGGTGGTCTCGGGCGAGCCGAACAGCACCCCGATCTTCTCGCGGAGCTGGTTGATGAAGATGGCGGTGGTCTTGGACTTGGAGATGGTGCCGGAGAGCTTGCGGAGGGCCTGGCTCATGAGACGGGCCTGGAGGCCGACGTGGGAGTCGCCCATCTCGCCCTCGATCTCGGCCCGGGGGACCAGGGCGGCCACGGAGTCGACTACGATGACGTCGATGGCGCCCGAGCGGACCAGCATGTCGGCGATCTCGAGGGCCTGCTCGCCGGTGTCCGGCTGGGAGATCAGCAGCTCGTCGGTGTTGACCCCGAGGTTGCGGGCGTAGGTCACGTCCAGGGCGTGCTCGGCGTCGACGAAGGCGGCGATGCCGCCAGCCTTCTGGGCCTCGGCGATGATGTGCAGGGCCAGGGTCGTCTTGCCCGAGGCCTCGGGACCGTAGATCTCGACC
>DASUPQ010000702.1 GCA_036280995.1 Actinomycetota bacterium
CGCCGGATGCCCCTGGGCGGCGAGGCGGTGCCGTCGCGGAGCGCGGCCACCGGGGGCGTCCGGGCGGCACGGCCGGCCGCGGCCAGGGCCGACAGCACCGTCACGGCCACCGCCACGGCCAGCGGCGCCAGCAGCGCCGGCCACCGCACCACCACCGGCGTCGCGCCGGCCGTCCCGTCCAGGGACCGCAGCGCCGCCCCGGCGAACCCGTAGCCGGCGGCGATCCCGGCCACCCCACCGAGCAGGCCGACCGCGGCCGCCTCGCCGAGCACCATCGACCAGACCTGCCGCCGGGACAGGCCGACCGCGCGCAGCAGGGCCAGCTCCCGGGTCCGCTGCCCCACCAGCATCGTGAAGGTGTTGGCGATGACGAAGGCGCCGACCAGCACGGCGATGGCGGCGAAGCCGAGCAGGGCGTTGCGCAGCGCCGGCGCGTCCGCGACCCGCCTGGTCGAGTCGGTGAAGAACAGCGTGCCGGCGACGAACGCCGTGCCCATGGCGACCGCGGCCAGGGTCATGGCCAGGCGTGCCCTGTGCGCGGCCAGGGAGCGGGCGGCCAGGGTACGGACCCCGAGGCGCCGGCCCGCGTCCCTCCCGTCCAACCGCCACGTCCGTTCCATCCCCATCGACCCTCCGCCTCCGTGTCGGCCGTCCGTTCCGGCCCAGGGTCGCCGGCCCGGCCCGGCCGCGGCATCGGCGCCCGGTCGACGGCGACCCCCGACGAACGTCGGAGGCGCGATGGCCGATCGTCGCTTGGTCGCCTGCGCACAGGGCCGTACCCTCGGTGGATGCGGGAGACGGGGCGGTCACTCCACCGATGGGCGCTGCGCTGGTGGCCGGCGGCCGTCGATGTCGGGCTGGCCGTCCTGGTGCTCGTCCTCACCGCCGACCAGGGCACCGGGACGACGGACTCGGAGCTCCTCGGCGAGGCCCCGGCGGCGCTGCGGCTGCTGTTCGGGATCGGGCTGGCCCTGCTGGTGCTGATCCGGCGGGCCACCCCCTACCCGCTGCTGGCGCTCGGAGCGGGCGCGTGGGTGGTGATGGGCGCCCCCTGGGGCCTGATGGTCGCCGGCTACATGATCGCGGCCCGGCCCCGGCGTCCCCGCTGGTTCGGGTTGCTGCTGGGTGGGCTCGCCCTGATGGTGACCGCCCGGATGCTGGTCGTCTCGGAGGTGAGCGTCCTGTTCGCCGTCGTGGTGGCGGTGCTGGTCGTCGGGGTGCCGGTCCTGCTCGGCCTGTGGATCGGGATCCGCCGGGCCCTGGTCGCGCACCTGCGCGACCAGGCCGAGCGGCTGGAACGCGAGCAGCTCCTCCAGGCCGAGCAGGCCAAGGCGCAGGAACGGGCCCGCATCGCCCGGGAGATGCACGACGTCGTCGCCCACCGGGTCGGCCTGATGGTCCTGCACGCCGGCGCCCTGGAGGTGTCGCTGGCCGACCCCGAGGCGGCCCAGCAGGCCGGCCTGATCCGCGAGACCGGCCGGGAGGCGCTCGAGGAGCTCCGCCACATCCTCGGGGTCCTGCGCGAACACGCCGAAGGGCCGCCGCTCGGCCCGCAGCCGACCCTGGCCGACCTCGACCGGCTGGCCCAGCAGTCCCGGGAGACCGGGATGGAGGTGTCGGTGGCGGTCGAGGGGAGGCGCCGCCGCCTGCCGGCGACGGTCGAGCGGACCGCCTACCGGCTGGTGCAGGAGGCGCTGACCAACGTCCACAAGCACGCCGCCAACGCGGCCACCGAGGTCGGGGTCCGCTACGGCCGGGAGTGGCTGGAGGTGACGGTCCGCAACGCCGCCCCGGACGGCCCGCACCCGGGCCCGGCCCCGGCCGGCGGCGGCCACGGGCTGCTCGGCCTGCGCGAGCGGGTCACCCTGCTCGGCGGCTCCTTCCGGGCCGACCGCCGGGTCGACGGGGGCTTCGAGGTGCACGCCTCGCTGCCGGCGGAGGTGGCGTCCCGGTGATCAGGGTCGTGCTGGTCGACGACGAGCAGCTGGTCCGGTCGGGGCTGCGCATGATCCTCGAGTCGGCCGGCGACATCGAGGTCATCGGCGAGGCCGCGGACGGAGGCGGGGCGGTGGAGCAGGTGCGGCTGCACCGCCCGGACGCCGTGCTCATGGACATCCGCATGCCGGCCATGGACGGCCTGGCGGCGACCCGGGAGCTCACGGCCCTGCCCGACCCGCCCAAGGTCATCATGCTGACCACCTTCGAGCTGGACGAGTACGTGCACACGGCGCTGGAGCACGGCGCCGTCGGGTTCCTCCTGAAGGACACCCCGCCCCGCGACCTGATCCAGGCCGTCCGGACCGTGGCCGACGGCAACGCCATGCTGGCTCCCACCGTGACCAGGCGGCTGATCGCCGAGTTCGCGGCCCGGGGCGGCACCGGGTCGGCGGCGGCCCGCAAGCGGCTGGAGGCCCTCACCGGGCGCGAGCTCGAGGTGGTGGTCGCGGTGGCCCAGGGCCTGAGCAACGCCCAGATCGGCCGGCGCCTGTTCATGAGCGAGGCCACGGTCAAGGCCCACGTCAGCAGCATCCTGGCCAAGCTCGGCCTGACCAACCGGGTCCAGGCCGCCATCCTGGCCCACGACGCCGGCCTCGCCGGCACCTAGGCGACCCGGCCCTCAGGCCGCGCCGGCCATCCAGCGGTCGAACAGCTCGGCGAAGCGGCCGCCGCGGGCCCGGAGGTCGGCCGGGGTGCCGGCCTCGACGATGCGGCCGTCCTCGACCACGGCGATCTGGTCGGCCTGGGCGATGGTGGACAGCCGGTGGGCGATGATGATGGTGGTCCGGCCGGAGCGGAGGCGCTGGAGGGCGTCGGTGATGCGGGCCTCGCTGGCCGCGTCCAGGTTGCTGGTGGCCTCGTCCAGGATGAGCAGGGCCGGGTCGGCGATCCAGGCCCGGGCGAAGGCGACCAGCTGGCGCTCCCCGGCCGCCAGCAGCGCCCCCCGCTCGCCCACGTGGGTGTCGTAGCCGTCGGGCAGGCCGGCGATGACCTGGTCGGCCCCGACCGCCCGGGCGGCGGCCTCGACCTCGGCCCGGGCGGCGTCGGGCTTGCCGAAGCGGATGTTGTCCAGGACCGTGCCCGAGAACAGGAACCCCTCCTGGGGGACGTAGCCCATGGCCCGGCGCAGGTCGGCCAGGCGGACCTGGCGCAGGTCGGCCCCGTCGAGGGTCACCCGGCCGCCCAGGGGGTCGTAGAAGCGGGCGATCAGCTTGGCCACGGTC
>DASUPQ010000703.1 GCA_036280995.1 Actinomycetota bacterium
GTTCGTCGTCGGTGAGCCGGATGGGGTGGCGTTGTTCGCGGCGGGCCAGGTCGGTCTCGGCGTCGGCGAGGGCCTGCAGGGCGCTGTTCTACTCGGCCTCCAACCCGCGCGCGACGAGCCGGTTGTCCGGGTCGACCGCCCGGTAGCGGCGTTCGGCTTTCAGCGCGACATACCGGGCCTGTTCGACCTGGCGGCGGTGCTGGTCCAGCGCAGCGTCGTGGCCGGCCTCCAGCTGCTCGGCGGCGGCCAGGCAGGCCTGCAACGCCGCGGGGGACACGGCGGCGAGGAACGCATCAGCGACGGCGATGTCGATGGCTTGTCCACCGACATTGACATGCCGGACCCCCTTGCCGTCGACCAGTTCGCCTGTGCCGGTGCAGTAGTAGCCGGGGGTGGACTTGGTCGGGCCGCGGTAGAACACGGCGAGTTTGCGGCCACAGTCTCCGCAGCTGGCCAGGCCCTGCAGCAACGCGGCGCCTTCCCGAACCGCGCCGGTGCCGGGCTGGTGGCGTTCAGGACGGATGTTGGTGCCGATGCGGGCCTGGTTGCCCTGGTAGGTGTCCCAGTCGATGAACCCGCGATGATGCTCGGTGATCAGGACCTCCCACTCGTCTTGCGGCAGGTTGCGTCGCCGCGCCCGCACGTGGCCGTCGTCGCCGACGCAGCGTTGCATGCGTGTGCGGCCAAAGACGTAGGCCCCGGCGTAGGCCGGGTGGGTCAACGTGGTGTGCACCGCGTGGTAGGTCGGCTCCACCCAGGTGATCTCCGGGAGCCGATCTCGCCGGTAGCCGATGGGTTGCAGCGGCCAGCGCAGGTTGTTGTCCTTGAGCCACAGCCAGGTGGCGCGCACCGATCCGGACACGGCGAACTGGTCGAACACCGCGGCGATGACGCCGGTGACGGCCTCGTCGGGGTGCAAGCGGATCTCCCCGTCGGCCTCGCCCCAGACCAGCCCGACCGGCAGGCCGGTGCGCAGCTCACCGCGGGCGGCCTTGTTGCGGATCCCGCCGTCCAGGCGGGCCCGCAGCACGTGCAGCTCGGCCTCGCTGAGCATGCCCTTCATGCCCAGCAGCAGCCTGTCGTTGAACAGCCCCGGGTGATACACGCCGTCGGTGTCGGCGACCAGCGTGTCGCACGCCCCAGCCAGATCCAACAACCGGTACCAGGCGGCGTTATCGCGGGCCAACCGGGAAACCTCCAATGCCAAGATGATCCCCACCTGGCCCAGCGCCACGTCCGCGACCAGCGACTCGAAGCCGTCGCGCTGCCCGAGCACCGACCCCGAGACGCCGAGGTCGGCGTCGATGACCCGGACCTGTTCCCGGATCCAGCCCAGCGTGACGGCGCGCTCCACCAGGTTGTACTGGCGGGCGGTGGACTCGGCGTTGCGCTCCAGTTGGGTAAGGGTCGACTGGCGGACGTAGATGGCCGCCTGCCGGGATCGATGGGACGCGGTGATCTTGGAGTGGTCACTCATCGGCGTCCTCCGCGACGGCGGCTTTGGCGATCAGCTGAGCCAACAGCCGGATCGCCTCGGCGACTTCGGCGTCGGGAAGCTGGGCCAACAGCATCACCGGTGGCGACGGATACTCCTCCGGGAGCAGACTGAGCTGGGCAGGCTGCATCGTTGTCCTCCTCGCAGGTTGACTGCGATGCAGCCTGCTCGCCCTGGATGCGCCGTGACAGCGCCGACATGATCAGCACCGCCGCCGACAGGTCCTCGACCGTGCCCAGCGTCGCGGGCGCGCCGTCCTCGTCGATGACCGCTTGACCGGCTGGTTCGGCGTCGGTCCACGCCTGCGGGATCAGCCGCTTGCGGCCGTTCGCCAACAGCACCAGCAGCTCCATCCGGCCGTGCTTGCGGCGCCACCTGCGCAGCACGGTCACCCGCTCGCCCTCCAACGGATCCCTCCGTCGGATGATCGTGACGAAGCTCATCGCGACCTACCCCGCGAGCCTGGCGACGGCCTCATGATGGCCACCCGCGGCCAGCACAGCGCGAGCCACCAGAACGCCGCCGACCGCGTCCAGGCAGCTCACCGCGTCACGAAGATCGATCGGGACGCCCTCGGCGATGCTGGCTGCGACCCGAAGGACCTGGCGTTCACCGCTCGAGCACGGCAATGCCCCGTCCTCCAGCGCCGCCCACACCGCCCGCCAGTCGATCGCGGCCATCGACTCGCCGTGAAAGCCACGGCACAACTCGACGTAGACCCGGAAGTCATCG
>DASUPQ010000704.1 GCA_036280995.1 Actinomycetota bacterium
CGGGCACTGGTCGACAGCCTGTCCGAGCGGCCGACGGCCGACGGGGGCCAGAGCCCCGGCACCCGCTCGGCGTAGCCACCGCCGCGGGGCCTGGCAGGACCGGGGGTCGGTCAGCCCCGCCCCGATCCCTCGTTTGCTGCGCGATTGTCGTGGAAGTCCGTGGTCATGCGTATCGCCCTGATCGCTCCGCCCTGGTACACGATCCCGCCCAGCGGCTATGGCGGCATCGAGTGGGTGGTCGCGCTGCTGGCCGACGGGCTGACCGACCGCGGCCACGAGGTCACCTTGTTCGCCGCGCCCGGGTCCGGCACCAAGGCGCGGCTGGTCTCGCCGCTCGACGAGGAGCCGCCCCGGGACGCCATCGGCGACCCCTGGTACGAGGCCAGCCACGTCGTCTCCGTGTACGAGCACGGCGATGAGTTCGACATCCTCCACGACCACACCGGCCCGGTCGGGGTGAGCGTCGGGGCCCTCAGCAACTGCCCGACCATCCACACCCTCCACGGGCCGTTCACCCAGCAGGCGCACATGCTCTACAGCCGCGTCGCCCGCCAGCACTGGTTCGTGGCCATCTCCGAGAGCCAGCGGTCGATGGCCCCCAAGAACCTGCGCTGGGCCGGGGTGGTCTACAACGGCATCCCCATGGACCGCTACCCCTTCCGCGAGGACAAGGAGGACTACCTCTTCTTCCTCGGCCGGGCCGACGAGGAGAAGGCGCCCCACCTGGCCATCGAGGCGGCCCGGCGGGCCGGGCGCCGGCTGGTGATGTGCGCCACCACCAAGAACGAGCGCGAGCGCGCCTACTGGGAGGCCAACGTCGAGCCGATCCTCGGCGACGACGTCGAGGTCCACGGCGAGTGCCCCCACGACCAGAAGGCCGACCTGCTGGCCCGGGCCGCCGCCCTGGTGTTCCCGATCCAGTGGGCGGAGCCGTTCGGCCTGGTGATGACGGAGGCGATGGCCTGTGGGACCCCGGTGGTGGCTTGGCGCAACGGCTCGGTACCCGAGGTGGTGGCCGACGGGGAGACCGGCTTCATCGTCGAGTCGCTCGACGAGATGGCCGCGGCCATCGACCGGGTCGGAGAGCTCGACCCCCACGTGCTCCGTTCCCGGGTCGAGCAGCGGTTCTCGGCTGAGGCCATGGTGGTCGGCTACGAGCAGGCCTATCAACGCGCCCTGACCGGGGAACAGACCGCCGGGCGCTGACCGGGAGCCGGCAAGCGCCGGCTCCCGGTGGTCGTCAGCGTCGGGTCAGCTGCTGCTCTTGGGCTTGCGCTCGCTGGTCGAGGAGCGCCTGGTGGTGGTGGAACCGCCCTCGGTGCTGGGGACGCTCGGGGTGGTGGTCGTGGTCGTCGAGGTCGCCGGCGTGGTCGGGGTCGCCGGCGTAGTCGTGCCGGGCGTGGTGGTCGTGCCGGGCGTGGTGGTGGTCGTGCTGGGCGTGGTGGTGGTCGTGGTGGATCCGCTGGTCGACCCGCTGGTGCCCGAACCGCTGGCCGCGACCTTGTCCCCGGCCTCGTGGACCTTGTCGGCGGCCTTGTTGGCGGCCTGCTCCACGCGGGCGCTGAGGTCGCCCGGGACGCTGTCCATGACCTTCTTGACCTGCGGCTTGTCGAGCAGCTGGCGGGCGCTGGCGGTGAGCTGGTCGTACCGCTCCCGGCCCGCCTTGGTGCCGAGGACGTAGCCGACCGCGGCACCGACGACCATTCCGAGCTTGCCCATCCCCTTCATCTTCTTCCTCCGTTGCCGTCTGGACGTGGCCTTGCGGGCCTTCTTGCCGGCATCCGCCTTCTTGACCTTGCGTCCGGCCGCCGCCGGAGCCGAGGCCGCCGCCCGCGCCGCCCCGGCGGCCGCGCCGGTGACCGCCGCCGTGGCCCGCTTGCGCGCCCGCCTCCGCTTGCGGGCCTTGATCTTGGACTCCGGCGTGGTCTCGATGGCGGCGATCACCTCCGCCACCTCCTTGCCGGCCCGCTTGGCCGCCTGCCGGCCTCCGCCGACGGCGGCGGCTCCGCCGGAGGCGGCCTTGCGGGCGGCCCGCCTGCTGCCGGCGACGGCGGCCACGCCGGTGGCGGCAGCCGCCTGAGCGGCCCGGCGTCCGGCCTTGCCCGCCTCGTTCGCGGCCCGGTTGGCCTTGCGGTTGGCCTTGCGGTTGGCCTTGCGCGCGGCCCGGCGGCCGCCCTTGGCGGCCTTCTTCGAACCTTCGCCGCTGGTCGCGGCGGCGGCCGTGCGGCGGACCTCCCCGGCCGCCCGGGTCAGCGCGCCGGCGGTCTCGCGCCCGACCTGGCCGACCCGCTCGCCCAGGGTCGGCGGCTTGCGGCGCCGGCGGGCGACCACGGCGGCCCCGGCCCCGGCCGCACCGAGGGCGACCGCGCCGATCCCGGCGGCGGCCGCCTTCCTGCCCCGCCCGTCCCTGGCCGCCCCGTCGTCGCCGGTGGTGCCGGTCGCCCCGCCGGACCAGGAGGTGGCGGCCGGCGGGGTCGTCTGGGTGGTCGCCGCGGCCGCGCCGGTGGCGGCCGGCACGTCGGCCTCGAGCCGGGAGGACGGGGGCAGCTCGGTGGTGGCGTCGGTCGCCGCCGTGCCGGCACCGGCCGTCGCCGTCTCGCCGGCCGGCAGGCCGCTGGCGGACGCGTCGGTGGCGTACTCGATCCCGTAGTGGGCGTAGAGCCGGGCCTCGTCCTCCTCGGACAGCTCGGCGTCCTGCTCCAGCCGGGGGGCCTCGCGGACCACCGACGTCTCGTGGGGGATCTGGACGGTGTCGCCGCGCTGGGCGGCGTCGGCCAGCGGCACGAACGTGCGCGAGCTGCCGAAGAGGCCGGTGTGGACCAGGGCCCACTCCGGCTGCTTGGTCGATCTGTCCACGTAGATGGCCTCGATCTTGCCCACCGGCTCGTTGTCGGTGGCCACGAGGGTCAGGCCCCGCCAGGAGCGGGCCTGGTCGATCGTCGGTAGTGTCATCGCGTCCTCCCGCGCCGTGTCATTGGTGGATCCTATGGGCCGATGGCCTGGGAGGCGAGAGCAAACCTCCGGAGCCCGTCTTACCCGGGAAACGGCACCTAACCCTCCAGTCCCCGTCGGTTGGACACCCCATCTGGCCGGCGAGTTGCTCAGGCGAGCCGCGTCCGGCGCCGGGGCGCCATGGCGGCCTCGATGTCGCCGGCGAGCCCGTCGGCCTCGCCCACATCGAGCGTTGACACGGTAACGCGGATCGCCGGCTGGCTGCGGAGGCGGAACCGCTCGCCGGCCAGGACGGCCCAGCCGGCCTCCAGCAGGCGCCCGGTGACGGCGCCCTCGTCACCGACGGGCACCCAGACGTTCATCCCGGAGCGGGCGTGCGCCTCGATGCCCCTGGCCGTCAGCCCCCGGGTCAGCGCCTCCCGGCGCCGGCGGTAGGTCTCGCGACCCTGCGCCAGCAGGGCCTCCCCGCCGGGGGCCGACCACATGGCGACGGCGAGCTCCTGGAGGATGTGGCTGACCCAGCCCGTGCCGACCAGCTGGCGGCCCTGGACGCGGGCCACCGTCTCCGGGTCGCCGGTGAGCACGGCCAGGCGCAGGTCGGGCCCGAGCCACTTGGACACCGAGCGCACGTGCGCCCAGCGGGGGCGGACGTCGCCGGCCAGGGTGACCCCGGGCGCCCCGGCCACCGGTCCGGCGTGGTCGTCCTCCACGACCAGGACCTCGGGGTGCTCCCCGAGGACCCGGCGCAGCTCCCCGAGGCGGGCCGGGGTGGCCACGGCCCCGGTCGGGTTCTGGGCCCGCAGGGTGGTCACGAACGCGGCCGCGCCGGCGGCCAGGGCGCCGGCCAGCCCCTGGGGCAGGGGGCCGTCGTCGTCGAGCGGCACCGGCTCGGGTCGCAGCCCCAGGGCCCGGATCAGGTCGAGGGCGGGCGGGAACCCGGGGTCGTCGACGGCCACCCGGTCGCCGGGGCGCAGGTGGGCCTGGAGGATCCGCTCGACCCCGTCGAGCGCCCCGCCGACCACGGCCAGCCCGGCCACCGGGACGCCGTCGGCCTCGAGCTGGGCGGTGGCCAGGGCGGCCAGCTCGGGCAGGACCGGGTCCTCGCCGTCGAGGTGGTGGCGCCGGTCGACCCGGGCCAGGGCCGGGTCCAGCGGCGGCAGCAGCGCCGGGTCGGCGCGGCCGTGGGTGAGGTCGCGGACCCCGGGCGGGAACAGGGCCGGCGTCCCGCCAACGGGCAGCGGCGGCCGTTCGGCGACGGCCGTCCCGCCCCGGCCCCTGGCCGTGACCACCCCTCTGGCCCGCAGCCGCCCGTAGGCGGCCGCCACCGTGGTCGGGCTGACCCCGAGGCGCAGGCCGAGCTGGCGGATGGTGGGCAGCCGGTCGCCCGGGGCGAGCCGGGCCAGGCGGACGGCGCGCTCGACGCTGTCGGCGATCTCGCTGGCGGTCGCCCCGGCGATGAAGTCCAGCTCCGGCTCGCTCATCGCTCAAGCATAGGAAACGGACCGCAGAAGCACCGAGGCGATGGGCCGCGGTGTCCGCTTCGCGAACTGTCCCGCTGCCCATCGCCTCGGCGAGGCCGGGCCCCCCCGTCGGGCCCCCCCGTCGGGCCCCCCCTGCGGGCCCCCCCTGCGGGCCCCCCCTGCGGGGCGCAGTCTGCCCGCTCAGCCCGCCGCCGTCGAGGCCTAAACGCAAGTTGGACCTTTCGGTCTAGCCTTCAGGGGTGTTCGGGGCCATATGGGCTAGTCAAACGGGGTAGATGCATTGTCCACCATCTCCGTATGGCGCGGCGTCCCCCGAACCCGTCATCGTGGTCCGATGACCGACGACACCGCCGCCGAGCGCTGGATGCGGGCCGCCCTCGCCGAGGCCAGGGCCGCCCTCGACCACGACGACGTCCCCGTCGGCGCCGTGGTGGTCGGCCCCGACGGCACCGAGCTGTCCCGCGGCCGCAACCGCCGCGAGCAGCGGCGCGACCCCACCGCCCACGCCGAGCTGGAGGCCCTCCGCGCCGCCGCCGCCACCCTCGGCACCTGGCGCCTGGACGGCTGCACCCTGGTCGTCACCCTCGAGCCCTGCGCCATGTGCGCCGGCGCCCTCGTCCAGGCCCGCGTGGCCCGCCTCGTCTTCGGCGCCGACGACCCCAAGGCCGGCGCCGTCACCTCCCTGTTCGACCTCGTCCGCGACCCCCGCCTCCCCCACCGGGTCGAGGTCCAACGCGGCGTCCTGGCCGGGGACTGCGCCGCCCTGCTCCGCTCCTTCTTCACCCCCCGCCGCTATACTCCGGAACGGCAAGGTGCCAGAGTGGACGAATGGGGCGGTCTCGAAAACCGTTGACGTCGCAAGGCGTCCATGGGTTCGAATCCCATCCTTGCCGCCAGCGATTGTGACGTCAGCCGGCCGTCTGGAACCGGGTCCAGCGGTCCAGGAGCGCCGTCCAGGTGTTGGTGCCGACGACCCCGTCCACCGCCAGTCCTTCGTTGCCCTGGAAGTTCCGGACCCGCTCCTCGGTCTTGGGGCCGAAGATCCCGTCCACCCCGTCGGCCCTGCGCAGGGCGCGTTCGAACGGGGAGTACTCGCCGCCACCGAAGATCAGCATGAACTGGAGGCACATCACCTCCTGGGAGTTGGCGGGATCACCGCCGCGGCGGAGCACGGGCAGGCTGAGCGCGACGTGGGACTCCGGCGGAGGGCTCACGGCACTCCTCTCCTTTCGTGATGCAGCCGGTGATCGGCAAGCGCGGATACACCGGCAATACTGCGGTAACGCGGTCCGTCGGAACAGCCCGAGCCGGCGGCCGGCCTCCCCGCGAGCTGGCGTAGACTGCGCGGCGGAGGCTTGGCCGAGCGGTCGAAGGCACACGCCTGGAAAGCGTGTAGGGGGGCAACTCCCTCGAGGGTTCGAACCCCTCAGCCTCCGCCACACCGCCGGGTCACCCCACCTGCGGGTTCATCCAAGTGGCTGTCCGCTGGTCCGTGCTGGGTCCGTGCCAGCCGGGCCACCGCCCCGTCGCGGACCAGCTCCAGGCGGTCCCCGAGGGTGTCCATCTCGGACGGGAACAGGTGCCCGTAGGTGTCGAGCGTGATGCTCGCGGTCGCATGCCCGAGCTGCGCCTGGACCGCCTTGACGCTGGCGCCCTGGGCGATGAGCAGACTCGCGCAGGTGTGCCGAAGGTCGTAGAACCGCAGCCCTACGGGCAGCGGGGCTGGGCGCTGGTCCTTGGGCAGCTTGACCATCGCCTCGTTGCTGAGGACGGCTCCGGTCGGTCGCTGGTCGAGGTCGTGGCCGAGGAGCTGGGGGCGAGCCTGCGTTGGGCGACGGCGACGACGACCAGGACGACGAGGAGCCAGGAGCAGGCGAGTACCGCGTAGGCCAGGACGTCTTAACGAGCGTCACCCTCCGTCGTGGAAGCTCTGGCTCCAGGATTGGCCCTCGACAGCTTGGAGACGAGCGCGGGGGATTGTCGGGGATGGTCAAGCCTTGCTCTGCTTCCCCATGTCCGTCCGCCAAGGAGGTCTATGAGGAACCTCGTGGGCACCGCCAACCTGGTTGGCCCGGAGTAGTCCGCAATGGGGGCGGTCGCGACGGTTAGGTCAAATGCAACGACAAGCCGAACCTAGCCCTGCGCCAAGCGGCGTTCTACATCGACTCGTAGAGGGTGAAGAGTTGAGGAACCTCGCTGTCGGCCAACTTCGCTCGGAGCTCTGCACTCGGCTCACCGAGGAGCTCGCCGTGAACCACGGAGACCGTCGCGAGGACCGCCGCCGATACGTCGGCAAGGTTCGCCGCGTGCTCGATGGCCGCCTCGGAATCCCTGTACCGCTCAATGACGATGCACTCGGACTGATCGTCGTTGAAGTAGGTGTCGTATTGCAGCGTTCCGGAGTCCTTGGTCCGCACGATCTCCATCGCCTGAGCGGACAAGCGTTTGTACTCCTCGCGCTTGCCGTCGTTGAACTTGAATCGAGCGATACCCAAGAGCTCGGTCACGGCTCCCCCTACGTGTCGGCCTCTCATCCCAGGGGCGGTACCCGACCTCGATTTTGCAACAAACGGGGCCGTGGCGTGCAGTCACCCAGCGCGCTGGTATACCAGCGGCGTTGCGGCCAGGGCGCTGCCGTCAGTGTGCAACGGCAGGCCGCGCACAGCGCGGCCGGGCAGGATCGGGTGGCAGGTACTACCGTCTCGACAAGCGGTTGCAAACCACAAGCGGAAGGAGTCATCCGTGCTGAGGCAGGTCGCGGAGGGTGTGCTGATCCACCAGAGCGAGCTACTCCAGAACAACGCCGTTGTCGTGCAAGGCCGGGCCGGCGTGTTGCTCATCGACCCCGGGATACGCGGCTCCGAAATGGTTTGCCTTGCGAACGACCTTCGCGAGTTGGGCCAGCCCGTTGTGGCAGGCTTCTCGACCCATCCTGATTGGGATCACGTGCTCTGGCACGCCGAACTTGGCGAAGCGCCCCGTTACGGTACAGCCCGCTGCGCGGCTTATATGCGAGATCTGCTGTCGAACGCGGACTGGAAGGCCCGCGTCGCCGAGGGGTTACCGCCGGAAATCGCCGAGGAGATACCGCTGGACCTGTTCGGCCTCATTACCGGTCTGCCTGACGAAACTGCGCAGATTCCTTGGGATGGCCCTACAGTCCGGATTATTGAGCATCCGGCGCATGCCCAGGGACATGCGGCGCTGTTGATCGAGGAGCGCGGCGTTCTCGTTGCCGGCGACATGCTTTCTGACATCCTGATTCCGTTCCCCGACCTGGACGCCGCGAATCCGATTGAGGACTACCTCGTTGGGCTGCGGCTGCTCGAGGGCGTGGCGGACGATGTTGATGTCCTTATCCCCGGTCACGGGTCCGTCGGCGGAGCTGATCAGGTACGCGCACGGATCAAACAGGATCGAGCGTACGTGCATGCCTTGCGTAACGGCCATGCTCCCAATGACCCGCGCATCGGCCCGTCAGCCACGTTCGGTAAGGATTGGCTGCCGGGCGTGTATGAATGGCAACTACAGCAGCTCGCCAATAAAAGAGAGCGCGACGGGACGCCCGGATAGAGATCCGCTTGCGACACAAGCTGACCCTGCCAATTTGTTGACGCAAGACACCGTTAGCCGGACCTGGATGTCGGGGGTACATGGGCGACGTAAGGTGGACCCTCGTGGCTAGGTGGCCGGTGTCGTGTGTCTGATTCGTCTGTGACCGGCTGAGCTGGCAGACTCCGGGCGCCTTGTCGCCGGACCCGGAGGACTTGCTGTGACACTCGGCCGCCAGCTGCGCCGCCCGGAGCTGCCCGCCACTGGTGCCCGCTGGTGCGAGGCGGCGCTCCCTGAGGGGTCGGTGTACCGGTTCCTGGCCCGGGAGCGGGGCCGGCTGTTCCCACCCGAGTTGTTCGCGGATCTGTTCCAGCCGACGGGGCGCCGCTCGGTGCCGCCGTCGGTCCTGGCCGTGGTCATGGTCCTGCAACGACTGGAAGGTCTGAGTGATCGGGAGGCGGCCGACCGGTTCGCGTTTGATGTGCGCTGGCGGTACGCCGCCGGGGTGGCCGATGCCGTGGCTGGGGAGGAGACGGCCTCGTTTGCGCATACGGTGCTGGTCGACTTCCGGGCCCGGCTGCGGGCCTCGGCCGACCCGGATCGGATCTTCCGGGTGACCTGTGCGCTGGCCCGCCAGCTGGGGCTGGTCGGGGTCAAGCGGGTGCTGGACTCGGCGCCCTTGGAGGACGCGGTCACCACCCAGGACACGGTCACGATGCTGCGGGGGGCGATCCGGGGACTGTTGCGGGCTTGTCGGCCCGCGCTTAAGGCCAAGGTGCGAGCGGGCCTGCAGCGTGAGGATGACTACGCCGCGCCGGGTAAGCCGGCTTGTGACTGGACCGACCGGGCCGCTCGGGAGGTGCTGGTGGACGCCCTGGTCCGTGACGGCTACCGGGCCCACTACGCCCTGCGGGACCAGCGGCTGGACCCACGGGTCGCCGAGGCGGCGGCGTTGTTGGCCACCGTCACCGGCCAAGACATCGAGGAGACGACCGACGGCCGCTTCCGCATCTTCGAGGGCACCGCTCCTGACCGGGTCATCTCCACCGTCGACCCCCAGGCCCGCCACGGCCATAAGACCGCCGCCCACGGCTTTGACGGCGACAAGGCCCATGTGGCCATCGACCCCGACTCAGAGGTCATCTGCGCCGCCGAGGTCAGCCCGGCCACCAGCGGCGACGCTGTGGTTGCGCCGACATTGCTGGACGATCTCACCCAGCGCAGGACGGTGGGCCGGCCACCCGCGCGGTGGTGTATGGCGACAGCGCCTATGGCACCGGCACCAACCTGGCCTGGCTGGACCACCACGGGCTCACCCCGATGGTCAAGGCCCAGCTCCCCACCGCACCCGGCGGCCGGTTCGCCAAGGGCCAGTTCCGGATCGACCTCCAGGCCGGCACCGTGACCTGCCCGGCGAGGGTCACCGCCCCGATCCTGTCCGCCTCCCGGGGTGGGGGTCGGGCCCGGTTCGGCGCCGCCTGCAGCGTCTGCCCGCTGCGCCAGGCCTGTACCAGCAGTGTCGGTGGTCGGGTGGTCGCCATCCACCCCCAGGAAGCCGAGCTGGCCGCCGCCCGCGCCCGCCAACGCGACCCCGCCTGGCTGGCCGACTACCGGGCCACCCGGCCCAAGGTCGAGCGCAAGCTCGCCCACCTGTTGCGCCGCCGTCACGGCGGCCGGCGCGCCCGGGTGCGGGGCCTGGTCCGGGTCACCCAGGACTTCAAGCTGCTGGCCGCCGCGGTCAACCTGGCCCGCTTCGCCACCCTCGGCTTGCGCCACAACAGCACCGGCTGGCAGGTCCAGCCGGCCTGACCGGCCAGCAAGCCACCCCGTTGACGGCGCCCGCCCAACACGCAGAACTCCTACAGCCCGTCAGAGAACACCGGCCACCTAGGAGACCACTCTCCGGACAGATGTCCATGTGCGAGAACCTCTCAGCCGGAATTCCTTGCACATGCGGCCCGTGATGCGCACCACGACGAGCCCTCGCCGGTGTCTAGCCAGCGTTTCCGCTGCTCAGGGCCAGCGGCGGGCCTGGGAGGACTTGTGCCTCCGGCCTCATCCTTATCGGCTGAATGCGGTAACCGCTGTGCGGACCGCCGTTCCCGCAGGTCGCGCCGACCGTCGGGGTCAAGGTATGCGTTCAACCGGCCCCTGGTGTGCGTCTCGGCACAGCACTTGGGCTTGCTT
>DASUPQ010000705.1 GCA_036280995.1 Actinomycetota bacterium
ACCAACAGCGCCTGGCGGCCGCCGGCCCCGGGCTGCTGTGGCTGGCCGTGATCCTGAGCGGGATGGCGGCGCTCGGCCGGCTCCATCACCTCGAGACGGAAGACGGAGCCTTCGAGCTGCTCGGCCTGTACCCGATCAGCCGGACCGGGATCTACCTCGGCAAGGCGCTCGGCGGCCTCGCCGCGATGCTCGCCCTCGGCATCCTCGTCCTGCCGCTGACCGTCATCCTGTTCGCTGTCGACCTCGCGAGTGCCGGGCCGACGCTGGCCCTGGTCATCGTCCTCGGCGCGGTCGGGTTCGCGGCCATCGGCACCCTCTACGCCGGGCTCACCGTGCGACTCCGCGCCCGCGAGGTCCTCCTCCCGCTGCTCCTGCTGCCGGTCGTGGCCCCGCTCCTGTTGGCATCGGTGAGCGCGACCTCCGTCCTCCTCGCCGGGGACCCCTTCGGGGAGCTGGTGGGCTGGCTCCAGCTGCTGGTGGGCTACGACCTGGCGATGCTGCTGGCTGGCGGCCTGACCTACGGCCTGGCCCTCGAGGAGTAGCGGCCATGGCGGTACGGGTGCTGGGGATCGGGGCCATCGTGGCCGTCGCGGCGGCGACGGTCTTCGCCCTGTTCGTCGTCCCCGCCGACCTGAACCAGGGCGAGCCACAGCGGATCATGTACATCCACGTCGCCACCGCGTGGCTGGCCTACCTGTCCTTCGGGGTCACCGCCCTGGCATCGGTCTGGTGGCTCGTCCGTCGCGACCCGCGAGCCGACGCGATCGCGCTCGCCGGCGCCGAAGTGGGGGTCGTGTTCACGGCGTCCACCATCTGGGCCGGGATGATGTGGGGCCGGCCGGTGTGGGGGACGTTCTGGGATTGGGGCGACCCCCGCCTGACGACCACCGCCGTGATGCTCGCCATCTACGTCGGCTACCTGCTCATCCGCCGCTTGACCGATGAGCCGGCCCGCCGCGCCACCCGGGCGGCGGTGCTCGGTGTCATCGGGGCGATCAATATCCCGATCGTTCACTTCAGCGTCATCTGGTGGCGTGGCCTGCACCAGGGCCCGACCTTTGGCTCGCCCGAGAACGTCCTGAACCCGCCCGCGCCCGGTCAGTTCGTCGCCGCCCTGCTGCTCATGCTCGGCGCGTTCAGCCTGGCATGGCTGTGGCTGGGCATCACCCGGTATCGCCTCGCTCGCCTGGAGTCGTCGATGGAGGACGCCGTCCGCCGCGGACAGCTGGCCGGCCTTGCCCCCGCCCAGGAGCCACGCCCATGATCTCGACCGTTCCCGACGCGATCTTCGTCGTCGCCGGCTACGGCGTGATCCTCGGTGCGATTGCTCTCTACGCCGTCACCCTGGTCCGCCGCCTGCGGCGGGCAGAGCGGGCCGCTGGTGGGCCCGAGGAGCCGGCCCCACCCGACCGATGACCCAAACCGCCCCGCTCCCACCCCCCGCGCGACGGCGCGCCTGGGGCCCTTGGCTCGCGGTCGCCGCGATCGGCGCCATCCTCGCGTGGCTGCTGTTCAGCGGGCTGAGCAGCGCGCTGGTGTATTACCTGACCCCGACCGAGCTCGCGGCGCGCGGTGAGGCGGCCGTCGGAGCGCCCGTCCGACTTGGCGGCCTCGTCCTGCCCGGCAGCGTGAGCGGATCGGCGACCGACCTGACCTTCGT
Organism: Actinomycetota bacterium; assembly: GCA_036280995.1. Taxonomy (NCBI): domain Bacteria; kingdom Bacillati; phylum Actinomycetota; species Actinomycetota bacterium. The sequence continues at coordinate 1,661 of DASUPQ010000705.1, forward strand.
CCTGACCGATGGCGAGACCGAGATCACCGTCCACTCGACTGTCGCTCCGACCAGCTCGTTCCGCGAGGGGGCTGGCGCCGTCGTCGAAGGGACAGTCCGAGCGGACGGCGTATTCGAGGCCGACGAGGTCCTGGTCCGCCACGACGAGAACTACGTCGCGCCCTCCGACTACCCGCAGCCCTGAGCGCCATGCTGGCCAGCATCGGTCACGGCGCGGTCGTCATCGGCCTGGCGGTCAGCCTGTTCGCGGCCGCCGCTTCGATCCTCGCCGGGCGGAGCGCCGATGCCGGCCTGGCGGCTGCCGGGCGTCGGGCGGTATACGCGACCTGGATCCTGTCGCTGGTCGCGTGCGCGGCGATGGCCGTCTCACTCCTGAACCACGACTTCTCGATCCTGTACGTCGCCCGCAACAACGCGACCACCACCCCGCCGTTCTACTCGTTCATCTCGCTGTGGGCCGCGCTGGAGGGCAGCATCCTGTTCTGGACGTTCCTGCTCACCGGCTGGTCGAGCCTGCTGCTGTACCGATATCGGTCTGTCCACGCCGAGCTCATGCCATGGGCCACCGCGACCCTGGCCCTGGTCGCGGCCTTCTTCTTCTCGGTCATGACCTGGCCGTCGGACCCGTTCGTGTCGGTCACCCCGGTCACGACCGAGGGCAACGGGCCCAACGCCCTCCTCCAGAACCACCCGTTCATGGGTCTCCATCCGCCTCTCCTGTACCTCGGCTACACCGGGCTCGCGCTGCCGTTCGCGCTGACCGTGGCCGCGCTCGTCACCCGTCGCCTGGACGCGGGGTGGCTGCGGGTCATCCGCCGCTGGACGCTCGGGCCGTGGATCTTCCTCACCGCGGGCATCGTCGCCGGGGCGTGGTGGAGCTACGAGGTGCTTGGATGGGGCGGCTACTGGGCCTGGGACCCGGTCGAGAACGCCGCACTCCTGCCGTGGCTGACGGCCACCGCCTTCATCCACTCGGCGATCGTCGCCGAGCGCGGCCGCTCCCTGCGGACGTGGACCGCGATCCTGGTCGTGACCACCTTCACGCTCACCCTGCTCGGGACGTTCCTCACCCGGTCGGGGGTGGTCGAATCGGTCCATTCGTTCACCCAGTCGGCGATCGGGGCCTGGTTCCTTGGTGGCGTGCTGGCGTCGCTGGTGTTCGGGAGCGCCCTGATCCTCTGGCGCCTGCCGGACCTCGCCGGCAGCGGACCGCCGCCGGCCCTGGTCAGCCGCGAGTCGGCGTTCCTGCTGAACAATCTGCTCTTCAGCGGGCTGGCCTTCGCCGTCCTGTTCGGGACGCTGTACCCACTCGTGGTCGAGGCCCTGGGCGGCGAGCGGCTGAGTGTCGGCGCGCCCTGGTTCGACCGGGTCAGCGCCCCGTTCTTCGCCGCGCTCCTGTTCCTGCTGGGAGTGGGTCCGGCCCTGCCGTGGGGATCGGTCAGCTGGCCCGACCTGCGCGACCGGTTCGTCGTGCCCGCCGTGGCCGGGGCCGGGTTGATGGTGCTGGGGGTCGTGGCCGGCGTTCGCGGCCCGGCTCCGCTCGTGACCCTCGGGCTGGCGGGCTTCTCCGGCGCCCTGCTCATCGGGGAGGTGGTGCGAGCCGCCGCCGGCCGCGCGCGGTCGACGGGGGAGAGACCGCTCCGCGCCGCGTGGGGTGTCGCCACCCGCAACCGGCGGCGCTACGGCGGCTACCTGGCCCACGTCGGGGTGCTGGTGGCGGCGATCGCGGTCGCGGTCAGTGCCACCGGGGCGGTCGAGGCGACGGCGGTCCTCGCGCCGGGCGAGTCCACCCGTCTCGCTGCCTACACCGTGACCCACGACCGGCTCGTGCAGGAGCCGCTCGCCGCCGATCCCCGCGTGTTCGAGACCCGGGCCGAGCTCGCGGTCAGCGGGCCGCAGGCTGCGCACGTCAGCCCCGCCCTGCGCGACTACCCGAACTCGGTGACGCCGATCGCCACTCCCTCGGTCCTCACCTCGGCGGCGGAGGACTTCTACCTGACCCTGCTCGCCTACGACCCCGAGAGCGGCGCGATCACGATCCGCCTGTTCATCAACCCGCTGGTCGCCTGGATCTGGGTCGGCGGGGCGGTGGTGGTCCTCGGCGCGGCCTTCGCGATCTGGCCGCAGCGACGCCTGGCCGCGGCGACCGTGATCGCGGTGGATGGCTGACCGATGCGCGCCGCCCGCTGGCTGCTCATCCCCGTCCTGGCCGTGCCGCTGGCCTGGATCCTGTTCACCGGCCTCGGACGGGATCCCTCCGAGATCCCGTCGCCGCTCATCGGGGAGCCGATGCCGCCCTTCGAGCTGGTCGCCCTGGACGGCACCACGGTGTCGTCATCGTCGCTTGCCGGCACTCCGATGGTCGTCAACTTCTGGGCCAGCTGGTGTATTCCTGCCTGCGTTGACGAGCACCCGGTCCTGCTGGAGACCGCCGACCGTTACGGCGACCAGGTCCAGCTGGTCGGCATCCTGTACGACGACGATCCGGCCGATGCCCGCCAGTTCCTCGTCCGCTACGGCGACGGCGGGTGGCCGAACGGCGACGACCCGACCGGGGC
>DASUPQ010000706.1 GCA_036280995.1 Actinomycetota bacterium
ATGCCGAACTCCTCTCCGATCTCCTGCAGCCCCTCGGCGAACGGCTCGGCCACGAGCAGGATCATGGTCGCCGAGAACAGGAACAGGAGGAGCGTGGTGATCCGCCGGGGCACCCTGGGCAGGGCCCCCAGCGCGGCCGCAGCTCCGATCAGCTCCGGCTCCTCCACCTCTTCCTTGGCGGCGCGGATGATGTAGAAGACGAACAGTGTGCCCAGCACGCCCAGGTCGAGGATGGACAGCTGTCCCCGCAGGGGGATCGTGAACGCCCACAGCGTGGCTACGAGCAGGAACCCCACATCGGTCCGCTGTTCGGCCCGGAGGTCGACACGCGGCCGCCCCGTCTTCCACGCATAGATCAGCACCACCGCCGACCAGCCGAGCCCGATCAAGAGCCGGTTGGCCCCAGTCATGTTCGCCACGGCCAGGTGCCGGGCTTCCTCGTCGCCCTGTCCCGCCCGGTACGCCAGGAACAGGTCGACGGCGTACTCGGGAAGGACGGCGATCAGCGCCAGCACCGCGATGGCCAGCGTCTGGGAGATGTCGAGCTGGGCGACCTCGGCGGCCCACGACAGGATGAACGCGGCACCGAAGATGGCCACCCCGAACAGCGTCGTCTCCAGGACCACCGGGACATGCAGCAGGTCGAACCGGACCGCTAGGCCGGGGAGCGGAGAGGCCAGGGCCAGTATCAGCGAGGGTCGGAGGAGCGACTCGCGCCGCACGGGGACGAAGCATACCGGACCCCCGGCTTCGCTCGGGCGGTCCGTGGCACCATGGCCCGGTGGACGCCAAGGGGTTCCTCCACGGGCTGGCCGAGGACGAGCTCACCGGTGACCGGCTCGTCCATGTCGAGACGCTCCCGGCCCGCGATCCCGAAGCCTCGCCGTTCGCCGGCCTGCCCGACCCGATCCCCGACCGGCTCCGGCTCCTCGGGATCGACGGCCTCTACCCGCACCAGCGTCGCGGCCTCGAGCTCCTCGAGGAGGGGCGCAACGTGATCGTGGCCACCGGGACCGCGAGTGGGAAGACCCTCGTGTACGACCTGGCCTTCGCCCGAGCCGCCCTCGCGGACCCCCGCAGCACCGCGTTGTTCCTGTTCCCCACGAAGGCCCTGGCTAGAGACCAGCTTCGCCAGATCCGGGATCTCCGCCTGCCCCAGATCCGGGCGGCCGTGTACGACGGCGACACCCCCTCGTCGGAGCGGCCCCTGATCCGCCGGACCGCCAACCTGATCCTGTCGAACCCCGACATGGTCCACGCCGGGATCCTCCCGGGCCATGCCCGATGGGCCGACTTCTTCCTCCGCCTGTCGCTGGTCGTGGTGGATGAGGCTCACGTGTGCCGGGGGGTGTTCGGGTCGCACGTGTCCATGGTCCTCCGCCGCCTCCGCCGGATCGTGGCGCACTACGGTGGGGACCCGCGGTTCGTGATGGCCTCGGCCACGGTGGGCAACCCCGCGGAGCTGGCCGAGCGGCTCGCCGGGGTCCCGTTCGAGGCCGTCGACGAGGACCGGTCGCCTCGGGGCGAGAAGCTCTTCTGCCTGTGGAACCCCCCGCTGCTCGATGATGAGACGGGCGCGCGGGGAAGCGCGATCACCGAGGGTGCCCTGCTGCTGTCGCGGCTCGTCGAGGACGACGTGCGGGCCATCGCGTTCGCCCGGTCGCGACGGGCGGCGGAGATCCTGGCCGACGCAACCCGCCGGAGCCTCGATCCCGCGCTCGCGGGGCGGGTCAAGGCGTACCGGGCCGGCTACCTCCCCGAGGAGCGCCGGGCCCTGGAGCGAGCGCTGGCTGAAGGCGACCTGCTCGCCGTGGCCTCGACCTCGGCCCTGGAGCTGGGGATCGACGTCGGGTCGCTCGACGCGGCCATCCTGACGGGCTATCCCGGAACACGGGCCTCGATGTGGCAACAGGCCGGTCGGGCCGGACGGCGGAGCGAGTCGTCCCTGGCGGTGCTGGTGGCGCAGGACGACCCCCTCGACCAGTACCTGGTGTCGCACCCCGAGGACCTGTTCCGGAAGCCGCCCGAGGCTGCCGTGATCGACCCGACCAACCCCTACGTGGTCGGGCCGCACCTCCGGTGCGCGGCCCGGGAGCAGCCGCTGGTCGACGAGGAGATCGCGTTCTTCGGCGACGCCGGCGCGGAGGTCGCTTCGACGCTCCTGGCCGACGGGGCGCTCGTGGACCGCCGCGGGCGGCTCCACGCCCCGGCCGGCGATGCCCCCCACGCCGATGTCGACATCCGCTCCGCGTCGGGGCGGCTGTTCCTCATCGTCGAGGCCGACACCGGCACGCTCCTCGGCACGGTCGACGAGTCACGAGCCTTCCTCCAGATCCACCCCGGCGCCATCTACCTCCACCAGGGCGAACAGTTCGAGGTGGTGGAGCTCGACCTGGCCCGGAGCGTGGCACTGGTGCGGCCATCCGACGCCGACTGGTACACCCAGTCCAGGGATATCACCGACATCGAGGTCCTCCGCGCGCTGACCGAGTCGAAGGTCGGCGAGACGCCGATGCTCTTCGGCGACGTCCGGGTGACCGATCAGGTCGTCGGCTTCGTTCGGAAGCTCCACATGACCGGGGAGACCCTCGAGACGGTGCCTCTGCAGCTGCCTCCCCAGTCCCTGGAGACCAGGGCGGTGTGGTGGGCGGTCCCGGACCAGGTGATCGCTCGTGCCCGCGTCGCCCCGGCCGACCTCCCCGGGGCGGCGCACGCGGCGGAGCACGCGGCCATCGGCCTCCTTCCCCTGGTGGCCACATGCGACCGGTGGGACATCGGCGGCGTGTCCACCGCGCTCCATCCCGACACCGGCTCGTGCGCGATCTTCATCTACGACGGGTACCCGGGCGGGGCCGGCATCACCGAGCGGGGGTTCGGTGCGGCGGAGCGGTGGCTCGGCGCGACGCTCGAGGCGATCCGGGTCTGCCCCTGCCAGTCCGGGTGCCCCTCCTGCGTGCAGTCACCGAAGTGCGGCAACGGCAACGAACCCCTCGACAAGAACGGGGCCGCCGCGCTCCTCGAGGAGATGCTCAGGTGAACGGGCCGTACGTGGCGGTGTGCGGGCCGGGCACGGCCACCGGAGAAGAAGAGGAGTGGGCCGAGGAGGTCGGCCGGAGGCTGGGGGAGGCCGGCGCCGTCGTCGTGTGCGGGGGCCTCGGGGGGGTGATGGACGCCGCGGCGCGAGGGGCCGCCGCCGCGGGAGGGACCGTGATCGGCATCCTTCCCGGCGAAGATCGCCTCGGCGCCAGCGAGCATCTCACCGTGGCCATCCCGACCGGGATGGGCGAGGCCAGGAACGCGTTGATCGCCCGAGTGGCGGACGCGGTCATCGCCATCGGCGGGGAGTGGGGGACGCTGTCGGAGATCGCCCTGGCGCGGAAGATGGGGAGACCGGTCGTGGGCCTCGCCACCTGGGCGCTCGGCGACCGAGCCGAGAGCATCGTCCACTCAGACTCACCTGAGGAAGCGGTCGGGCAGACCCTCGAGCTCTTGGGCTGAAGGCTCAGACGGGGCGGGGGAGGCCGTCGCGGACGTCCTCGACCCGGTACGTCGCCAGGCACCGCTGGCACAGCAGGAAATCGGTCTCGCGCCGGAATGGAACGGCCACCTCACCGACCGTGACCACGCCGTCGGGGAGCACCCCGGATGCCAGAGGGGCGCCGCACTCGGTGCAGCTCACGGGCATCACCTGAGGGTCGGACATCTCCACCGTCACGGTACCTCCGTGGATTCGTCACCGCCAGGGGGGATCCCTTCCGAGCGTCCGACGGCGGCCCGGGCCAGCCGCACCATGGCGCCGCGCTCGGCCGGCGGCAGGCCCACCCACAGGAGGACCGGCAGGTACCCGACCGAGGCCGCTGCCGCGGTGACGAGGAGATCGACCGGCCAGGGCGCGCCGGCCAGGGCCAGGTGGGCGACGATCCCCAGACCGAGCCCGGCCAGCGTGGGAAGCAGCAGTCGCGCGTAATCCCGGTCGAAGGGCTGGATCCTCACGAAACGGTGCACGAGCCACAGCCGAGCCAGCTTCGACAGCGCCATCGTCAGCGCACCGGCCACCGCGGCCCCCACCATCCCGAGGCCGAGGCCGCCGATCAGGAGGATGGCCGCACCGATGTCGAAGGCCACGGAGGCCGCGTACACGACCAGATCCCAGCCGGTACGCCCCACCATGATCAGGATGAAGCCGACGGTGCCGGTGGCCACGTTGACCAGCTGGCCCAGCAGCAGGATGAGCAGGGCGGTGCGCCCGGCCCCGAATTCGGAACCGAACAGGCGCAGGGCGGACTCCGGGGTCACCGCCAGCACGATGAAGATCGGCAGGGTGGCTGCCATCGTCCACCTGGTGAGCTGCTTGAACAGCCGGTCGAGCTTCTCCCGCTCCCCCCTGGCGTGCAGGTCGGCGACGAACGGGCTGAACATCAGCGAGACCGAGATGATGAACAGGAGGATGACCTGGGCGGCCCGGGCAGCCGCCGCGTACACGCCCGTCTCCTCCGACGACGCGTACCGAGCCAGCACGAAGAGGTCCGTCCAGAACAGCAGCTGGGAGAACAGCGCCGCCGGAGCCCGGGGGGTCCCGTACCTGAGCAGGTCCCGGACCTCGCCGGCCTCGGGCGGTTCCCGGCCGAACCCCGAGGTCTCGCGGCGCCACAACCAGGCCGCTGCGATCGTGGCCAGGACCCACGATCCCGCGTAGGCCAGCGTCGTCACCCCGACCGAGCGCGCGGCCAGCCACCCGACCAGGATCAGAGCCATCCACCCGAGCGGCTGCCCCATCCAAAATACGTAGAGCGTGTGCCGCATCACCTTCAGGCCTCGGGTGGCCCCCAGGTACACCTGGACCAGGGCCACGAACGGGATGGCCAGGGCGGCGGCCCGGAACGCCGAGGTGGCCCCGGCGACCTGATCCGATGAGAACGCCCGTGCCAGCGGCCCGGCGAAGGCGAACACCAGAGAGGCCACCGCCACGCTGGCCACCGTGGAGATGACCGCCGCGCGCGATACGATGGCCCGCACCCGGGCTCGATGGCCTCGACCCACGTCGATGGCCACCCGCCGGACCGCGGCCATATCCATGCCGACCCGCGAGAAGTACCCGAGCACCAGCGCGCCCTGGGTGGCCAGCGTGACGATGCCGAAGGCCGCGGCCCCCTGGACCCGCGTGATCAGGACCTGGGTGGCGAAGGTGGCCAGGATCGCCACCACCAGGCCGACCGCGGACTGGCCCGTCCCGGCCAGGATGGTGCGTTCGTCCCCGAACCGGTCGACCGGAAGGATCTGCTCGACGGCGGCCCGGAGCCGGCCGCTCCGGCGCCCCGGCTCGCTACTCGAGGTAGCCAAGGCCGCGGAGGTGCTCCTCGACCTCCAGCGCCTCGTCCTCGGCCAGGCCGGTGGTATCGTCCGCCCCGCCGTCCGGTTCGCGCACACCCGCGGCCGCCACGGTGGCCTCGTCGCCCACCACCGAGGAGAGCACCTGGCCGTCGGGCTTCACCGAGGCCGCCACGCCGAGCGCGGCCAGGATGGTGGGCGCCATGTCGACCAGGAGCGCGGGCTCGGCGAAGGCCTCCGCGCGTACCCGCGGCCCCGTGGCGGCGATCACGCCTTCCATCCGATGGTCGCCGGAGAGCCAGTCCGCGTCCTCGACCATCGACTTCGCGTGAGTGAGGCTGTACAGCGGGGCAGGCTCGAGAAGGATGTCGGGGGCGGTCTCAGCGTGTCGGCCCGTGAACACGTCCTCGCGCCTGAGGACCCGCCGGATGGGCTTCTTCCCGGTCGCGGGGTCGACGAAGGCGTCGAGCGCCTCCATCACCCGGGTCCGGGTGGCCTCGAAGTCGCCGGGATCGACAACGCCGTCGGGCTCCCGGCCGGCGACGTTGATCGAGACCCCCTCACCCGTTGAGCGCACCGAGGTAAACGCCACGGTCTTCTGCCAGTTCACCGATTGAGGGAGCGAGATACGACCGTGCAGGCCGAGCATGTCGTAGACCTTCCGGGCCGCGGCCCGCATGGGCCCCCACTGCATGGGGCCGAACACGGCCTTCGACGCGGCGAACCGGAGGAACCCCAGATGCTCCAGGAGCCGGTCCATGTGCAGCGCGCGGGTGCACGACTGGAACCCGTGGTCCGAGACGAACAGCACGAGGTCGTCGTCCCGTGCGCGCTCGAGGATCCGGCCGAGGGCGTCGTCGAGGAGCCGGTACACGTCCCGGATCTTCTCCGCGATCGGCTCCCGAGAAAGCGTGGCGAAATCGGGGTGGTCCGGGGCCACGAACTTGTCGAGACAGTGCTGGACGCGGTCCGTGGCCACATAGATCAGCGCGGCGAACCGCCAGTCGGTGGTGTCCATGAGGTGGAGGTTCGCCCTGGTCCTGGCCTCGGTCAGCTCACGGGCCTCCTCCAGGAAGGGCTCAGGACGGTTCCGGAACGTCGTCCAGGACATCCCGTTGATCGGGAAGGGGACCCCGGCCTGCTCGAGCTCACCCGCCAACGGCTCGGGGTGGGTGAACGGGCGCCACTTCGGGAGGACCCCGCCGGCCACGAGCTTGCCGTCGATCTTCGGCGGCGGGAACGTGAGCGGCAGGTTCGTCATCACGGTGGTGCAGCCGGCCGCCGTGAGGTCGGCCAGCATGGTCTTCTCCTTGATCGACCGGTAGGTCACCGGGAGGTTCTTCCGGACCCCCGTCTCCTTCTCGAAGATGTCGTACACGCCGTGGTTGGACGGTTCCACCCCCGTGAGGAAGGACGGCCATGCCGCCCAGGAATGGTTCGGCGTCGTCGACCGGAGAACGCCTCGGGCGCCGCGGTCGATCATCGCCTGCAGGTTCGGCAGCATGCCCGACTCCAGCATGGGGTCGAGG
>DASUPQ010000707.1 GCA_036280995.1 Actinomycetota bacterium
CTCGACTACTCACAGGGCATGCCCCCCTCCCTGTTCGTGGCCAACACCGACCCACTTGGCGAGCGCATCCAGCGTGCCTTCCCGACCGTCCGGGTGGTCAAGACCCTCAACACCATGAACGCCCTGCTCATGGTGAACCCCGCCAGCTCGCCGACGGCGACCATACGGTGTTCGTGTGCGGCGACGACCCCGAGGCCAAGGCGCTGGTCACCCGGCTGCTCACCGAGGGGTTCGGCTGGCGGGACGTGATCGACCTGGGCGACCTCAACTTCAAGGTGGTTCGGTGACCCAGCCCGCTCGGCCTTGACGGGCAGGACCTGCCTGGTCACCGGGACCACCTCCAGGATCGGCAAGGCGACCGCTACCTGGCCTCCTCACCCGAGGTCGAGGGGTCACCGGCGGCTACTTCGCCAGCCGGCGGCGGCGGTCCTCCAGGCGGTCCCACGACCGTGAACTGTCCGGGGGGCCTGTGGTGGGTCAGCGAGGAGTTGACCGGGCTGCGACGGCCGGCGTGAAGCCCCAGAGGCGGTGACGGGCCGGCGCAACAGGACGCTCCGCCGGCCGATCGGTTCCTGGGCCGTGGTCGGGTCGGCCAGGCTGTGGCCGCCGCCACGGGCTGATCCGTCCTGGATGCTCGTCAGCCGACGGAGCGTTGGATCGGGCCGCCCAGCTTCAGCAGGGGAGGCCCCCTTGACAGTCGGGTGGCAGGTCGATGGCCAGCCTCCTCGTCCGGTCGTCCCTTCACGTTCACGGCCTCGGCACCGTCTCGTCTCGTTGCCAGTTTGGCCTGGCGTGCCTGGTGCTTGTGCCGTCAGTGGGATCTTGTCACCGGGTCGGGAGCTCCGGCAGGGGCCGTACGGCCTAACTTTCCCGGGCCCTCCTGACCTATCGGGGGGCTGCATGGGGATGTCCGACGTCTACGGCCCGGCCGACGAAGCCGAGAGCATCGCCACCATCCACGCCGCCCTTGACGCCGGCGGCGGTGCAGAACTCCCTGGCCTACACCCTGCGCCGGCTGGGCACCGACCACGTCGACATCTACCGGCTGGGCCGGTCGACCCGGCCGTGCCCCTGGCCATCGGCTGGGTGCTGTCCCGCGGCCCCGGTATCGTGCCGCTGGTCGGGGCACGCCGCCGCGACCGGCTTGCCGAGGCTCTCGGAGCGCTGCCGCTAGAGCTGACCGCCGACGACCTGGCCGCAATCGAGCGGGCGGTACCCGCGGGCGCCGCCGCCGGTGACCGCAATCATGCCCCACAGATGGCCACCCTCGACAGCGAGCGCGCAGGCGCGGCCGCCAGGTGAACCACCAGGCGCTGACGCCGACGCGGATCCTGGAGACGGCAGGGGACGTCCTGCGCTGCTACGGGCCCGCCAAGGCGACCGTGGTCGACGTCGCCCGCGCCCTGGGCGTCAGCCACGGCAGCGTCTACCGCCGGCCAGCTGGCCCGGATCATCGCCGACGGCGTCGCCCGGAGCGAGCTGACGGCCGCCGACCCGGCCACCGCGGGCCGGGCGGTCTTCGACGCCACCGCCCGCTTCCACAACCCGACCCACGCCCCGGAGTGGTCCGACCCTGGCATCGACGCCGCTTACGAGGGCGTCCGGTCCGGTCGCTGGTGCTGCTTGGGCTGGGTGTGCAGGTCGCTGACCGGGATTCCTGACCTGTTATTGCCCACCTCCGCCGCTGCGCCTTCAAGCCCTCGAGGACCGTCGCGCGATCCCACCAGGCCAGCAGTCATGGTGCTGCTCCGGCTATGTGGGTATGCAGAGAGCCGTGCACAGGGGGTATTCCTACAGGAAGCGGCAGAGGGAACGGAGTCAGGACGTCGTTTGTGAACGCATACCAGCGCATCGCGTTCCCGGATGAAGATCGGGGTGGTTGCCCGCTGACGCCGGGTCAATCTCCCGCAGATCGCTCGCCCGGCTGGTGGGAGCGGACGCGGTCGGCGGCCTCGACCGCCTCGTCGGAGGTCCAGGGGTTGGTGCCGCGGACGCGGTGCGGCGCGATCCGCAGGACGTAGCCGGGAGGCGGGTCGTCAAACGGTGGGAACTTCACGTCCGGCCCGATGTAGACGGTAGCCAGCCGTTGGAGCAGGTCGGCGGCGCCGCCTTCGGTGATGCGCGCCGTCCCCTCAACCACGAGATAGTTGGCGAGCCCCATCTCGTTGTGGCCGCCAACCTCGATCGACAACGAGACCCGTGGATCCCGTTGCACGTTGCGCAGCTTGCGGTGGAGCGGCAGGTGGCCGCTCACGATCTCGTCGCCCTCAAGACCGATCCACACGACGGTCACGTGCGGGCTGCCGTCGGGATTGATCGTCACGAGGTGGGCGAGGTGGCCTGCGGTCAGCGCCTCGCGGATCGGGTCGGGGAGCATCGTCATTGACCACTCCTGCGAGTTGGCGCCCGGCTGCCGCCCGACACACTACACGCCGGTCCGGCCGACGCGGTCGACCCGACCCCACCTGGCCGTCCCGCCCAACAGCCTGCAACCGGGCCAGATCACAAGTTGCCGTAAGCTCCCGTGGCGCTTGGCTTGCCCCTAGTCCCGTTCAGGCCAGCGCAGGCTCGAGCTCGGGCAACGCCAGGTCGCTCAGGTCGATGACGTCGTCGCAGAACTCGCAGTCCAGCAGCTTGAACTCCTCGCTGGCCATGAGGATGGCCGGGTTGCCGCAGCGCGGGCAGGTCACCATGGTCCTCTCCTTCCACGGCGGGTGCCGGTGGACCGGTCTGGCCCCAGGATCGCCGCCGCCGCCCCCGCCGCCGAGGGCCGAACGGCCCGGTTCCCGAGGGCCGTCCGGCCCGCGGCCGCTCGGGACGCCGGCACCCTGTCGGCGGCCTGGCTGGGGCGGGTCACGAGCCGACTCCCGCCCTGGTGTAGCTTGCTACGGAGGCTCCGTTGGTCCGCATGTTGTGGGCTGGGCCGAACGTCACCCAGCGTGCAGGCCCGGGGCCCCTTCCCAGG
>DASUPQ010000708.1 GCA_036280995.1 Actinomycetota bacterium
ATCGACCTCGCGCCCACCGTTCTGCAGGTTGCCGGGCTGCCCGAGCCGGCCCAGGTCAACGGGATCAACCAGGAACCCATGCACGGGGTCTCGATGGCCTACAGCTTCGACGGCGCCGACGAGCCCGACCGGCACGAGACCCAGTACTTCGAGATGTTCGGCAACCGCGGCATCTACCACAAGGGCTGGACCGCGGTCACCAAGCACAAGACCCCCTGGATCCTGGTCGGTCAGGAGGCGCCCGCCTTCGACGACGACCGCTGGGAGCTGTACGACACCACCACCGACTGGAGTCAGGCCCACGACCTGTCCAAGGAGCATCCCGACAAGCTGCACGAGCTGCAGCGGCTGTGGCTGATCGAGGCGACCAAGTACAACGTGCTGCCGCTGGACGACCGGGTCGGCGAGCGTATCAACCCGGACCTGGCCGGGCGCCCGACCCTGATCAAGGGCAACTCTCAGCTGCTGTTCGGCGGCATGGGGCGGCTGTCGGAGAACTCGGTGGTCAACATCAAGAACAAGTCCCATGCCGTCACGGCCGAGGTCGTCGTCCCCTCCTCCGGCGCCCAAGGGGTGATCGTCGCCCAGGGCGGCAGCATCGGCGGCTGGAGCCTGTACGCCAAGGGCGGCAAGCCCAGGTACTGCTACAACCTGCTCGGCGTCCAGCGCTTCTACATCGAGGGTGACCGGCCCATCCCGGCCGGCCAGCACCAGGTGCGGATGGAGTTCGCCTACGACGGCGGCGGGCTCGGCAAGGGCGGCACCGTCCAGCTGTTCCTGGACGGCGCCAAGGTCGGCGAAGGCCGCGTGGCCGCCACCGCGGCGATGGTCTTCTCCGCCGACGACACCTGCGACGTCGGCAAGGAGGGCGGGGCCGTGGTGTCGGAGGACTACGGGCCGCGCGGCAACGAGTTCACCGGCGAGGTGAACTGGGTCCAGATCGACCTCGACGAGGCCGCCGAGGACCTCGACCACCTCATCACCCCTGAGGAGCGACTCCACATCGCCATGGCCAGGCAGTAGACCACCGCTGGGATTCCCCGAGCATCGGTGGGCCGGCTGTCATCCCTGGACTGGGCGGGCGTCGTCCAGGAAGCTGGTCAGATCGCTGCCGTGGGCGTGCCAGTGCAGCTCTTGCCGATATCGCCGAGGCGTGCGGAAGCCATCACAGACGGTCTCCCCTGGGGGCTCAACCGTCCAGGTCATGGTCATCTCCGGGCGGTGTCGTGAGCACCCGCTCCACCGACCATCCCTTGCGACACCGCGCCAGCAACGTCGTGACCTGGATGCCCGTCCGCTGCGACCACCTCGCGACCGTGAGTGTCTCACCGTTCCAGGTGAGCAGCTCGCCGCGATGATGCCACGGTGCGGCCGCGTCATCGCCGGGCGACCCGGAACGTGGCAGGTCTCCCGCCCGGTAGTACCGTCGCCGCCCGGGGTCCTCGCGCAGCGACAGGTCGGTCTCTCGCTCCAGCGCGGCCCGGAACTCCTCGTCGCTGACCGGCCGGTCGCGAGGACTGTTGGGCCGGGGGCGTCGCTCGTCGGTCACGTCGGACCCTCCTCGACCTGGAACGCCAGACCGCAGCGACGGCCTGCCAGGCAGCTGGTGAGCGAGATGACGGGATGCACGACCAGGATGGGGTTGGGAGCAGGGTGCGGCCCCGCCCTGGCCGCGGTCGAGGAGGCTGAGCCAGCCGACCCAGAGGGAGGTGTCCTCCGGCACGTGTGGCACCTCCCACAGTAGTCGCCTCGTCGGCTCTACCGCAGGTTGCCCGGGGCGCTACTCAGCGGCTGCCGCCGAGGGTCGTAGCGGTGCCCCGACGGTGTGGAGGTGGCGGATGGCCTGGGCGTAGGAGCCGAACAGGCTGGCCTCGGTGTAGTCCAGGCCGTGTTGCTGGCAGAACGCGCGGATCAGCGGCTGGGCCCGGCGTAGGTTCGGCCTGGGCATGTTGGGGAACAGGTGGTGCTCGATCTGGTAGTTCAACCCGCCCAACACGAAGTCCACCAGCCGGCTACCGGTCACGTTGCGGGAGGTCAGCACCTGGCGGCGGGCGAAGTCCAGCTCATCGGCGGCGGTGAGGGTCGGCATGCCCTTGTGGTTGGGCGCGAACGAGCAGCCCAGATAGAGGCCGAACAGGCCCTGTTGGACGACCACGAAGGCCACCGCCTGGGCCGGCGACAGCACCAGCACCAGCGCCGTGACATACCCGGCGACATGGGCCAGCAGCAGGACCCCCTCGACGGTGTTGGCTCGGCCCGAGCCCCGGAGGACGGACTTGATGCTGGCCAGGTGCAGGTGGGCTGCCTCCAGCAGCAACAGGGGGAAGAACAGCCAGGCCTGGTAGCGGGCGAGCAGCCGGACCAGCCCATGTCTGGCGCTGGCCTGGTCGTTGGTGAAGGCCAGCGCGGTGATGCTGATATCGGGGTCCAGGTCCTCGTGGTTGGGGTTGCTGTGATGGGCGTTGTGCTTGGGGACCCACCAGCCGAAGCTGATCCCGACCAGCAGGTTGGCGTGCAGCAGGCCGACCCGGTCGTTGGCGCGCCGGGAGCGGAAGATCTGGCGGTGGCCGGCGTCGTGGCCGACGAAGGCGATCTGGGTGAACACCACCGCCAGGTAGGCGGCGGTGACCAGCTGCCACCAGGAGTCCCCGAGGACGGTGAAGGCGGCGCAGCCGGCGGCGAGCAGGGCCAGGTTGAGGCCGATCCTGGCGGCATACCAGCCGTGCCGGCGGTCCAGCAGACCGGCCTGCTTGACCTGCCGGGAGAGCTGGGTGTACTCGGTCCACCGGCCCTTGGGCGCCAACAACGGTCGGGCGGTCGATTCGTGGCCGGCGTTGACCATGCAAGCTCCGTTCTGTCGAGCAGCGGATGACTGGAGATGTCCCGGTCCATTGTGTTGTGCCGGGTTCCTCGATGCCGGGGTCCCGGCGGAACGTCTCCTTCCGGGGCCTCGGGCCGCAGGGACCGAGCTGACCGGTTGCGGGTCGGCTGCTGCCAAGTGGCTAGCCCGCCAGCGCGAGCCCAAACTGGGGCCCGGTCGGGAGGCTCATCGTCCGTCAGCGTGTCCGACGGCGGCGCACGCGCCGCTGGTGACCCTGCCGTACAGGTCCTAGGC
>DASUPQ010000709.1 GCA_036280995.1 Actinomycetota bacterium
CGAACGAGCGGTTGTCGAAGTTGACCGATCCGACCGTGACCCAGTGGGAGTCCACCAGCAAGACCTTGGCATGGAGCATGGTGCGCTGGTACTCAAAGATCCGCCCGCCGCAGGCCAGCAGCTGCTCATAGCAGCGCCGCCCGGCCTGGCGGACGACCTCTTTGTCGGTGTGGGGGCCGTTGGTCAGCACGCGCACGTCCACCCTGCGGCCGACCGCTTCGCACAGCGCGTCGACGAAGGCCTGCCGTGGCGCGAAGTAGGCGGTGGTCAGCCAGATCCGCTCCCGGGCACAGGCGATCGCGGTGTAGAACAGTTGCTCGGCGTCGGTGCTGCCCTTCTGCGCGGTGGAGCGGGTGACCTGGGCTTGGATGCCGTCGTCGAAGCCACCCACGTCCGGGAGGTGCTGCCGGCCGGACAGGATGCAGCCGGTCGCCTCGGCCCAATTGTCGACGAAGCCGCTGAGCAGGTCACGCACCACCGGCCCCTCGACCCGCACGTGGGTGTCGCGCCAGTGCTCGACATCCTCGCAGTTGCCGGTCCACTCCTCGGCGATCCCGACCCCGCCGGTGAAGCCGACCCGACCGTCGACGACCAGGATCTTTCGGTGGGTGCGGTTGTTCAGCTTGTGCAGGGTGTACCACTTAGGGGGCCGGAACCAGGCCACCCTGGCCCCGGCGTCCTTCAGCTGGTCGATCAGGGCCCGGTCCATCTTGGCCGCGCCGACCGCGTCCAGCAGGATGTTGACTTCGACCCCGGCGGCGGCCCGTTCGCCGAGCGCCTCGGCGAACTGTGGCGCGATGGAGCCGGTCCAGTAGACGTAGGTGGCGAAGTTGACCGTCTCCTTGGCCTGCTGGATCGCCTCCAGCATGGCCGGGAAGATCTCGTCGCCGTTGCGGAGCACGGTGACCCGGTTGCCCTGGCGTAGGGGGGCGATGGTGAGCGCCTCGACCAGGCGGGCGAAGTCGGCCGTGCCAGGTGTCGGAGGGTCTTGCAGCTCGTAACCCTTGGCGGCGGTGCGCCGGTACTGGGCCGCCTCAAAGGCGTAGACGCTGGCGAGCCCCAAGCCGCCCAGGATCGCGGCGTTGCGGATGGACCGGGCTGGTGGCACGGGACGGCCTCCTGGACAACAGGGGGTGGGATGGCCCCGCTGCCTTGCTCTACCTGCGTTCGATTGCAGACGATAGCCCACAAGCCGGCTGAGCACCGAATGGGACCGGATGCCGGGATTTGCTCGCCTGTCCTTGTGGAGATAGCTTCGGCAGCGCTGGGCGATCGTTGGGTGCCCTGGGAGGTAGGCGATGGCTCGCTCCGGTGAACCGCTGGAGCCACCATCGGCCGGCCAGTGGGAGGTGGGGCTGGCGTGGCGCCGGCGCCGGCCAGCGAGCCGGGTCCCGTCCGGGGGTTGTTCCTGCTCGGCTCGGCGGTCGTGATCCTGCTCGTCGGCGTACTGGTTGGGCTGCTGCTTGCCAAGGTCGCTAGCCATGACGCGTTCGGCCGTGCCGACACTCATGTCGACCGCTGGGTTGCTGCCCACCGCACCAACGACGTGAACCAGGCTACCCACTCCGCCACCGACGCCGCCGAGACCCCGACGATCGCGGCCCTGGCGGTGCTCACCATCGCCGGCGTGGCGCTGGCCTGGCAGTGCTGGCGCGAGCCGATGCTGGTCGCGGTGGCGACCGGCGAGGTGCTGATCTTCCTGACGATCACGCTGCTGCTGCCGCGCCATGGCTGAGCCGCTCGCGGCCCAGCCGGCCGCCACCCCGCGGCCCGCCGTACGCCGGGTCGCGGTGGTCTTCAACCCGGCCACCTCCCCTGACGACGCGCCCGAGCGCAAGCGCGACCTGCAGGCGGCGCTGAACGCGGCCGGGGTCGAGGTGGTGGTGTGGCTGGAGACCACCAAGCAGGAGGCGGGCCAAGGCCTCACCCGCCAGGCCGTCGAGCAGGGCGTGGACCTGGTCCTGGCTGCGGGCGGCGACGGCACCGTGATGGCCTGCGTCACCGGCCTGGCCGCCAGCGACGTGCCCCTGGCGGTCCTGCCCGGCGGCACCGGCAACCTCCTGGCGCTCAACCTCGACCTACCAAGCGACCTGGACGACGCGGTCGATGTCGCGCTGCACGGCGACCGCCGCCAGCTCGACGTCGGCGCCCTTGATGGCGGCGCCGACCGCTTCGTGATCATGAGCGGGCTCGGCTTCGACGCCGCCATGCTTCGCGACGCCAACCCCACCCTGAAACCCGCATCGGCGCGCTCGCCTACGTGCTCAGCGGCCTGCGCCAGCTTCGCCGGTGCCCAGCCCGGTTCCGCATCCGCCTCGACGACCAGCCGCCCATCACCCGCGCCGGCCAGGGCCTGCTGATCGTCAACCTGGGCCGCCTGCAGGGCGGGCTGACGGTGGTGCCCGACGCCCAGCCCGACGATGGCGTGCTGGACGTCGCGGTCCTTGGAACCCGCACACCGGTCGACTGGCTACGGCTGACCACCCAGGTGCTGCTGCGACGTCAACGACACGGCCCCGACCAGCAAGGACAGGCTGAACCATCGGGATCACCGAGGTTGCCGCTGGAGCTGTTTCGCGCCCGACGCGTCGAGGTCGACTGCGACCGGCCCCAGCCAGTCGAGCGGGACGGCGACCCAGCCGGCAGCACCCGCCGGCTGGTAGTTGAGATCCTCCCGCGGGCGCTCACCCTGTGCGTGCCCACCCATGCAGAGGGACCAGAGCAGGAGGACAACCCATGAGTACCGCCACCCGGGTCCCCGAGACCCACGAGCTGGAGGGCGAAGACGCCCTGAACGCGCTCCGCCGCACCGGCTGGGGCCGGCTGGCCAAGGACTCGCTCCAGCGCTTCCGCACCGCCGACGGCTTCAGCCAACGACCTACACCACCCAGATCGGGGTGGACCCGGTTGAGCCGTCCGGGCGTCGGAGGCCGATGCTGATCTCCCCCATATCCGCGAGATGCCGCAATGCCTCAGCCGTCATCGTCAGTCGCGCACCTAGGGGACGTCGAAACGCAGCGTCGCCTGACTTCCTGGGGAACGACCAAGGATCTGGGTCCGGGTGGGCGGAGCCCGCGGACGGGGGAGCATGCCCGGATGGAGGTGGAGATGAGCCCGGCACCGGCGCCGCATGGAATGAACCTTGCCTCCCGTGCGGGCGACGTGCTCCGCGGCGCTGCGTGGGGGGCTGTCGGTGCGATGGCCATGACGGGAATGCGGGTAATCACCACCGAGCTCGGGCTCGTGCAACAGACTCCACCCCAAGCCCTCAAGCGCCAGCGGGCGCGCGGCGTGCGCGCCCTGCTGCGGCGGGCGCCGCGCACCCAGCGCCGGGGGCTTGTCGAGGCCGCCCACTGGGCCTTCGGCGCTAGCGGCGGCGCGGCCTTCGGCGCGTTGCCCCGCCCGATGCGGCGCCGTCCGTGGGCAGGACCGGTGTACGGGCTGGTGGTGTGGTTGGGCTTCGAGCTAGGGATCGCGCCCGCCCTGGGCCTCAGCCAGGCCAAGCGTGTGCGCCCCGTCGACCGCCTGGCCCTGGCCGCCGACCACGTGCTATACGGCCTGGTGCTCTCGGCGACACGCCCGACCGGGCGAAGCTAGACCACCAGGCCTGTCCGCGCCACGCGACTGGCGCAGGGTGCGAGCGGGAGTCAACCCTTGTTCCTTGAGCGTCGCGAACAAGCTCCCCCGGCGGTGTCCCACACATCGCCCGACTTGGTACTGGACGCTGAGGAGTTGCGGACTCCGCTTCCGCTTTCCTCGCCGACAACCGCAGCACCCACACACTCTCTCCTGCTGCGGAAGACCAGGACTGCGCCTCGGCGACGCCTCCAAGCGACCGACCTGGGCGAGACGTAATTGAGATAGCTGGTGTGTTCCTCTGAGGCGGCCCGGCGGCCGGGGGCTGGCGACGGCCCGCGTTGTGGTGGCCACGTGCTCCTCAAGTGCCGAACAGTCGTCGCCCCATCGCCGGAACCCATGGCGGCACCCAAGCCAGGATCATCCGCCCCGACGCTTTGGCATGAAACCTCGGCCAGCAGCCACACACGCGGGATGACTACCTGGTCGGGTGGCCGGGGGAAGTTGCACCCGGAAAGGGCTGAAAAAGGCAATGATTGTTGCAGGAAGCGTTGACGATGGTTAGGCTTGGCTCAATTCCGCGACTGTGGTTCGGGGTCGCGTCGACATGCCGTGAAAGGAGTTCGATGGGCACCAAGACCATCACCATGCACGTTTCTGACATGGATGAGCGGGAGATTGCCCCCGGACAGGCCTACCAACTCACCATCCGCCACCCCGACGGATCGACCCAGCAGCTCGATATCTCGGCACAGAACTATAAGGGCCTCAAGCTCGAAGGCCTCGGCAAGATGGCGAAAAAGCGCGGCCGCAAGCCGGGCAGCGGTACCGCCAAAGCTGCCTCCGGCACCACCGGCACCCGCCGACGTCGGCGCCGGTCGGCCAACGGCGACGCCAAACCTGCCGCCTCCTGAGCTCGTCCGTGCCGTTGCTGAGCGAGTCCCCGGCGTCTTAGCAACAGGCGGTGGCGGTGCGCGCGTCGCCGAGCAGGGAGGCGAGCGGCTTGATTGCGATGCCCCATCTCGTTGACGACGCGGTCCCCCACCTCAGCGCCCCGAGTTCGCGCAGTCGCCGTCGCCGAGTCGGTTGGCCCAGCCGGCCGGGACGACCGCCAAGCCGTTGGCCGCCCGGGATGCCGAACCATACCTTCGCGTGGGGCACGAGGCCGCAGCGGCTACGCCGGTCGGGGCCGTTGGCGGCGTAGAACACCGCCCACATCGACGAGCCGCCGGCGACCAGCCGTTGTGAACGCCCGACCGACATGCTCATTCGATCCGTGACACGTCCCAAGCTTCGCCCGTCACTGCCGAGTAGGATGCCGGCGCCGTCCACGCCCCAGGCGATGGGCTCGCCGAGCCCGCGGGCCCAGGCGAGCAGATTCTGGTAGCCGGCGGGAGTGGTGGGGACGCTGAGGGTGTCGACGCGGCGGCCGAGCTCGTCGGTGGCCTGGTCGAGCGGGTCAAGGGACCACCACCGTCAGCTCAGCACGGAACTGCCGTCGGCCAAGGACGAAGCCAGGCGGCAACCGCGACAACTCTAGCCGGTATTACTGCTGGCCGCCGAAGGCGACGCGGTGCTCGGCGGCGAACTGTGCAAACGTCCGGGGCTGGCGTCCGGTCAGCCTGGCCACCTCATCAGTGACCCCAGCGGCGTGGCCGTCCGCCATCATGATGTTGAGCTCGACCAGCCGCTCGACCAACCAACCGGGCAGGCCAGCCCCGGCCAACGCCTGCCCGAAGGTGTCGGCCGCGACATCGACCGAGCCGACCGGGCGGCCGGTGGCCGCCGACAGCCGCTCGGCCACCTCATCCCCCGACAGGGCCTCCGGCCCGGTCAGCGCGTACGCCTTGCCCTGGTGGCCGGGGCTGGTCAGCACCCGGGCGGCCACCGCAGCGACGTCGCGGGTGTCGATGTAGCTAACCCGGGTCTCGCCGGTCATGCCGTACAAGATGCCCTGGTCGGCGACGTACTGAGCCGACGCCAGAAAGTTCTGCATGAACCCACTCGGCAGCAGCAGGGTATGGGGCAGGCCTGACTCGGCCAGGTGCCGGTCGATCTCGCCGTGCCAGCGGCCGAACGCCACCGCGGCATCCGGGCTGGACCCCAGCACCGACAGCGCGACCACATGCCCAACCCCGACCCGCGTGGCCGCGTCGATGGCGTTGCGTTCCT
>DASUPQ010000710.1 GCA_036280995.1 Actinomycetota bacterium
AGTCCCAGGCCGTAGCGGTCGTACAGGGGGAGCGGGGCGGAACCAGGGGGGACCGCGACCATGGTCGTCATCTCGGCCAACAGCGGGGGGGGCAGCAGGCGGCCGCCCAGCAGGGCCCGGAAGAAGCGGGTCAGGTCGGGCAGGGTGGACACCAGCGCGCCCGCCGCCCCGGCCCACGAGGGATTCTGGACGGTGAAATCGAGCAGGGGGCCGTCGAGCGCCTCCCCGTGCGGGCCCAGCGGGAGGCTGTAGCCACGCGCGCTCGGCCCCGGGAGCTCGGGGGCGCTGTCCGCGAGCACGGTGTCGCGCAGGCCGAGCGGCCCGAGGATGGACCGGCCCAGCTCCTGCTCGAGGGTCCGGTGGCTGGCCGCCTCCACGACCAGGCCGAGCAGGACGTAGCCGGTGTTGGAGTACGCCCAGGCCGTACCCGCCGGGAAGGCCGGCGGCCGGTCGGCGACCATGGCGACCAGGGCCTGAGGTGTCCAGGCACGCAGGCGGCCCGGCCGGGAGGCGTACAGCGCCTGCATGAGGGTGGCCGTGCGATGGGGCACGCCGCCGGTGTGGTTGAGCAGCTGGCGGAGGCTGACCCGGTCGCCGTAGGGCAGGACGCCGGGCAGCCAGCGCTCCAGGGGGTCCGCCAGCGAGAGGCGTCCCTCCGCGACCAGCCGCAGGACGACGGCGGCGACCAGCGCCTTGGTCAGGCTGCCGGCCCGGAAGCGGAGCTCCGGCCGCATCGGCTGGCGGGTCCGCATGTCGGCCACGCCGCTGGCGGCCCGCAGGCTGCCACGCTCGTCCCGGACCCAGCCGGCGGCACCGGGCGCCCCGGCCGCCACCAGCCGGTCCAGCAGCCGCTGGAGCTCGCTCACACGCCCCCTCGCAAGGCCGCCTCTCCGGGGAGCAGGTGCCCGAGCAGCAGCTTGATCAGCAGGACGGGCGCGAACCAGGCGAGCGTGGTCGCCGCGAAGGCCACCGGTCGCCGCAGCTCGGGGGGCGCGGCCAGCACCACGACGGCTCCCGCGACCACCAGGGCCGTCCCGGCCGCCGCGGCGGCGTAGACGACCAGGAGCTCGCCCCGGCTCGCCCCGGGTGCGACGAGCTGGTCACCGATGCGTCGCGGGACGCCCGTTGCCTGGATACGCTACCTCCGCTTCCGGAATGCCCCGCTCGCGATGGTCACGAGCATCAGGATGGCGCCGACGGAGATCGTCAGCGCGGCTGGGTCCATCCGGCCTCCTTGTTCTCCGTACCCGATATCACGCGGCGGAAGCGTCCTCGCCAGCTGTCATCCAGACTGCATGCGGCTGGAACGGGCCTCGGCCAGTTCATGGCCAGGCACCTGAGCCCGCGGGGGCCGGCCTCGGTGCCCGGCGACCCGCGGGTGACCGCCACCGTCAGCCTCTACCAGCTGCCGCGGTGCACCACCTCCTCGAACGGGCGCCGGTTGGGCCGCGCGATCGGTCTCAGCGGGCGGTCGGCGGGGGTGCCGAGGCTGATCAGCCAGGCGCAGAACCGGTCCTCGGGGAAGCCCAGCAGGCGCCGCGCCAGCTCCTGGTCGCTGACCGCCGAATGCGCGCTGCCGATGCCCAGGTCGGCGGCGGCCAGCATGATGCTCATCGTCGCCTGGCCCAGGTCGTACTGGATCAGGTCGCGCGAGCGGGCGTCGTCGGGGTTCGGGGCGACGAGTGCGATCGTCGCCGCCGAGCGGGCCACGTGGCCGCCGCTGCGCCAGACCCTGGCCAGCTGGGCGAGCTGCTCGCGGTCGGTGCAGACGACGAAGTCCCAGGCCTGCTGGTTGCCGGCCGAGGGGGTCCGCCGCCCGGCCTCCAGGATCTGGTCCAGGTCCTCGGGCGCGATCGCCCGCTCCTGGTAGGACCGCACGTTGCGCCGGGCCCTGATCGCATCCCAGGTCTCCACGTTGACCTCCCGCCTCGTGCCGCCACGGATCACCGCCATCATCGCGCACCGGCGGTAGCGAGCACTGCGGCGCTACCGTGGCCGGCGATCTCCGAAGGAGGCTGCCATGCGGTACGTGAACCTGGGCAACACCGGCCTGCGCGTGTCGCGCGTGTGCCTGGGGATGATGAGCTTCGGCAGGCACGAGTCGCGCCGGTGGGCGCTCGACGAGGCGGCGGCGGAGCCGATCGTCAAGCGGGCCGTCGA
>DASUPQ010000711.1 GCA_036280995.1 Actinomycetota bacterium
CGACCTCGGCCATCCGAAGCGTCTCCGGCGGGCCGTACTTCTCATAGACGAACGCCTTCATGACTGACCCTTCCGATTCCTTGGCGCCGTCAAGCCTAGCCCGAATGGCCCTGGTCCGAAGGCGGTCCTTCTGGCCGTGCGCATGTGAGCTCCTTTCGTTGCCGGGTCGATGACGGGCGATGACTGACCCGCCTGGGCTCCTCCTGGTGAGGCTCGGTGACGGGACGTTCCGGGTTGGCGGCTGTCGAGATGGGTGACCGAGAGCAGCGGGAGACCGAGGTCGCGGAGCACGCCGAGCAGTCCGTGCAGTGACCGAGACGGCCGAGGCGATGATCGGCCGCGCCGAGGAGCTGTGGGCACCGAGGCCTACGCGCCCACCTGCCCATGTCGCCTCCTCTGATCTGCCGATGAGACCGGCCGACGCTCGCCAGCCCATCGCAACCGCAGATCCCTCGACCACGCGCCGGGATGCGCCCGAGGTTGGTTGGGCGTCGCGGTTTTGGCCGCTGGCAGAAGGGTAGGGCGTTAGAGGATCTCCGCAGGCAGCGTCGGGCTGGAGGGCAGTGGCGTGACCTTCGACGAGCGCATCAAGCCGGCCGACGACGAGGGACGCTGACATGGCCGGCATCGAGCTGCGCAGCCCCTCCTTCGGCGACCACCAGCCGATCCCGGCTCGGCACGCCAAGGACCATGAGGACCTGTCACCGGCCCTGGAGTGGTCAGGGGTGCCGGAGGAGACCGTGGAACTGGCCGTACTCTGCGAGGACCCCGACGCCCCTCGTGGCAGCTTCATTCACTGGGTGCTGGCCGGGCTCCAGCCGACCGCGACCGGGCTGGCCGAGGGGGAGCATCCGGCCGCAGCCGTGGAAGGCCGCAACGACTTCGGTGAGGAAGGCTACAGCGGCCCCCTGCCGCCGGTCGGGGACGACCCGCACCGGTACTTCTTCCGGGTGTTCGCCGCCTCGGCGCCGCTGGGGCTGGTGGCCGGGGCGTCCGCCGACGACCTGCGTCGTGCCCTGGAGGGCAAGGAGCTGGCCAGCGGCACCCTCATCGGTACCTACCAGCGCTGACACAGCCCAAGCCGACAGCTGGCGGCTCCGCTCCTGGAACCTGAACGATCGCGGTGGAACTCTAGGATCAACACACCAGAGAGAGGAATCGTGATGGCAGGCCAGATCACGCTCACCGAACAGGAGGCTCGGGCGCTTTCCTCGCTGCTGGATCGAGCCAGCGAACGGCTGGCCACCTACGAGGAGCAGACCCACCAGGACCGCCGGCTGGCCGAGGAGATCCGGGAGGCGGCCGGCGACCTGGTCAACCGGATCAGCCGCCAGGGGTCGACCGCCTAGCCCCCAAGCGCGTCCATCGCGCCCCGTCATCCCGGTCGGAACGGCGCAACCAGGCCAGGACTCGCCATGCCAACACCGCCTGCCACCGAGCAGCCGGGATCACCGGAGGATCTGGTCCGGGCGCTGCGCGCCGAGGGGATCCGGGACCGCCGGGTCCTGGCCGCGTTCCGGGCGGTCCCGCGGGCCCGGTTCGTGCCTCCCGAAGCCGCCGGCCAGGCGTACCTGGATGCACCAATCCGGATCCCGCACGGGCAGGTGACCACCCAGCCCAGCCTGATCGCGGCCATGGTGGCGGCGCTGGAACTGACCGGCACCGAGCGGGTCCTGGAGGTCGGCACCGGACTCGGGTTCCAGACCGCCATCCTGGCCATGCTGGCCCGCCAGGTGGTTTCGGTCGAGCGCTTCCCGGACCTGGCCGCCCAGGCACGGGCCAACCTGGCCGCGGCCGGGCTGGCCGGGGCCACGGTCGTGGTCGGCGACGGCACCCTCGGCGTCCCCGGACACGCCCCGTATGAGGCGATCGTGGTCGCGGCCGCCGCCCCCCACGTCCCGGGGCCGCTCATCGACCAGCTCGCCCCAGGTGGCCGGCTGGTGCATCCGGTCGGTCCGGGCGGGCGCGAGCAGGTCACCGCCTTCCGCCAGCAAGCCGGCCGTCTGGTCACCGACGCCCAGCTCGTCCCCGCCCGGTTCGTCCCGCTCATCGGAGTCCATGGGGTGTCCAGCCGACAGGACCGGGGTGGGTGATGACCGTCACGGTGGCGCTGGCCGGGGACACCATGCTAGGTCGCGGTGTGGCTCGGGCCCTGACCACCTCGCCGCCTCAGGCCCTGGTCGCGCCCGAGGTCCGGGCCGCCATGGACCAGGCCGATCTGGTCGTGCTCAACCTGGAGTGCTGCATCTCCGAGCGTGGCCGGCCCTGGGACGCTCCCGGCAAGCCGTTCTTCTTCCGCGCCCCACCGCGAGCGGTCGAGCTGCTGGTCCTGCTCGGGGTCGACTGCGTCACCCTGGCCAACAACCACGCCCTGGACTACGGCGTCGACGCCCTCCTCGACACCCTGGTGCATCTGGACGCCGCCGGCATCGCTGTGGTTGGGGCCGGTGCCGACCTCGAGCAGGCCCGCCAGCCTGCCGTGCTGGGCGCCAGCGGGCTCCGGGTTGCGGTGGTCGGGGTCACCGACCATCCGCCCGACTTCAGCGCCGGCCCCGACCGACCCGGGGTCGCCTTCGCCGACCTCGGCCGCGCGGTGCCCGACTGGCTGCTACAGACGGTACGAGCGGCCGACGCCGACGTCCTGCTGGTCTCTCCCCACTGGGGCCCGAACATGACCACCGCGCCGGTCCGGCACGTCCGCCGCGCCGCGACCGCCCTGGTGGACGCGGGCGCGACGCTGGTCGCCGGCCACTCCGCGCATGTGCCCCATGGGGTCGCCGGCCGGGTCCTGTACGACCTAGGCGACTTCTTGGACGACTACCGGGTCGACCCGCGACTGCGCAATGACCTCGGCCTGCTGTTCCTGGTCTCCCTGGATGCGGGTGGCCCGGTCCGGCTGGAGGCGCTCCCCCTGAAGCTGGACTTCTGCCACACCCGCCTGGCCGCGGGCGAGGACGCCGCCTGGATGCGGCATCGCTTCCGGGCCGCCTGCGCAACTCTCGGCACCACGGTCGAGCAGGCAACCGACCGCCTGATCGTCAGCTGGCGGTAGCACGGCGTAGGACCACCGACCCAGAGCCAGGTTTCCGTCCAGCAGTCCGGCCAGGGCGGCAGACCGAGCGGACCCGAAGCTTCAACGCCTTGGCACCTAACACAACCTGGTTGGGGTCCCTGGGTACCCTCGGAGCATGGACCTGCACGCCGACGGGCGCCTGGCCGCCGAGGGCGGCCGCAGCCACCGCGACCATCGCCGTATCCTGCGACTCGCCGCCTTCCTGACCGCTGGCTTGCTGGTGGCTGCGTGCTCAGGCGATGGTCGATCAGCCGTCAGCCCACCACCCTCCGCCCCCGATCGCACCGCCACCACGATAACCAGGACCGTCCCAGCGGCCCCGAAGGCGCCGACGACCGCCCCATCCACGGCAGTGCCGGCCGCCATTCCGGCCGCCGACCGGCTGGCCGCCCAGCTCACCACGGCCGAGACCGCCATCCGCGACCCCGCCACCCCCGCCGGAAGGCTCCCCGCCCTGGGTCGCGCCCAGCAGCGGGCCTACCGCACCCTGGTCCGCCAGCCGCGGCTGGTCCCCCAGGTCCTTGGTCAGCTGTCGCCCTCGCTGCGGCGGGTGGTCCAGGCCAACGTGCTCGCCGGCAGGGAACTGCGCAAGCTCAACCGGCCCGCCGGTCAGCTGCCGCGCTGGCGGATCGTCGCCCCCGCCCCAGCCGGGCGGCTGCTCGCCGCCTACCGGGCGGCCCAGGCCAAGCTGGCCGTGCCCTGGGAGTACCTGGCCGCCATCCACCTGGTGGAAACCAGGATGGGCCGGATCCGGGGGACCAGCTCGGCCGGCGCTCAGGGACCGATGCAGTTTCTGCCCTCCACCTGGAAGCGCTACGGCCACGGCGGCGACATCGGTGCCACCGGCGATGCCATCCGGGCCGCGGCCCGGATGCTACGCGCCAACGGCGCCCCCGCCGACATGGCCGCCGCCCTGTACGCCTACAACCCCAGCCGCCGCTATGTGCGCGCGGTCAGCGCCTACGCCAGCCAGCTGCGGGCCAACCGGCGGGCGTTCCTCGGCTACTACCACTGGCAGGTCTTCTACGGCGACACCCTCCTACCCGAGGGTTACCCGGCCCGGCCGCCCGTTCCAGCCCCCGGCTGATCGCGGTCACGCCGGGGCGTCCGGTGACTCGGCCACGTGGTCGGCCACATAGGCACCCCGCTCCCCGAGCGGCTGGGGCGGGCCGACGGTGGTGTCCCGCCTGGTCTGCAGTTCCAGCTCGGCGTTCAACTCCGCGCCCAGCAGCACCGCGAACGCATTCAGGAACAGCCAGAACAACAACACGATGACGCCGAAGAAGGCCCCGTAGGTCTTGTTCTGCGCAGGCGCATAGCTGGCGTAGAACGAGGAAAGCATCGAGCCGACCAGCAGCAGGCCGGTAGCCGCCACCGAACCCCAGCTCAGCCACTGCCAGCGGGCGTCCTTGCGGCTCGGCGCGACCCGGTACAGCACGGCCAGACCGGCGATCAACACCGCGGCCAGCAGCGGCCAGCGCAGCACCGATACCAGCAGCCCGGCCGGCTCGGGCAGCCGCCTGGCCGCCACCGGCAGGGCCACGATCACCGCCAGGGCCACCACGGTGACCAGACTCCCCCCAACCGTGAGCACCACGGCGAGCCCCCGCAGGCGCACGAACCCGCGCGTCTCGGATTCCGAGTAGGCGGCATTCACGCCTGTTACCAGCGCCCGCATCCCGGCCGAGGCACTCCACAGGGCAACCAGCACCCCGAAGGCGAGGCTCAGGCTGAGCCGGCCACGGGGGGCGCGGGCCAGCGCGTCGAGCTGGCCGGTGAGGATCGAGCGGACGTCGCCGGGCAGGACGCCCAGGGTACGGACCTGGGCGGCGATCTCCTCGGGGTCCATCACCAGCCCGTACACGGAGACCACCACGATCATGGCCGGGAACAGCGCCAACATGGCGTAGAAGGCGACTCCCGCCGCGATCAGGGTGATGCGGTCCTCCCGGATGGCATCCTTGAGCCGAACCAGGACGTCCCGCCAGCCCGCCCTGGGGATCTCCAAGGGGACCTCGGCCTCCCGGCCCCGCTCCTGCTCGTCCCCGGTTCCCGTCGACATCGCGGCACCCCTCGCGTCCCCGGCGCTCCTCCAGGTTGTGCTCCCCGAGCGTCTGGTCGAACCCGCCAGGCCCGACACGGTGGCAGGGTGACGTTCCGCTCCATCTTGATGCCTGGGTGCTTGATGCCTGGGCGCGTCCAGGCCGTTGGTGGGATCCTCGGCAGGCCCGGCCAGGAGCAGCAGGCGGCCGTCGGCGGTCCAGGTCGCCTGGGGCTTGCTGGGACCACCGGCGGTGACCAACGCGCTGTAGGGGCCGGCGTCGTTGCCCGATCTACTGACATAGACCAGCAGCCCAGCGACCGTCGGCTCACCAGCCGTAGCCATCCAGGACCGCCTCGATCCGCGGCACATACCGGTCGGGCCCGAAGTGGCGGATGTTGTTGAGGAACTTGTGCAACTGCAGCGCCGGTCGGCGCCGCTCATAGCCCGG
>DASUPQ010000712.1 GCA_036280995.1 Actinomycetota bacterium
CCGCGCCTCCTCCTCGGCGAAGTGGCACGCGACCCGTTGCCCCGGCGCCTTCTCCACCAGTGGTGGCTCGGTGGTCGCGCAGATCTCCTCGGCCTTCCAGCACCGGGTCCGGAACCGGCAGCCCGAGGGCGGGTTGGCGGGGCTGGGCACGTCGCCCTGCAGCACGATGTGGTCACGCCGGCCCTTCAGCCGCGGATCCGGCACCGGGACGGCGGAGAGCAGGGCCTGGGTGTAGGGGTGGGCGGGCCGCTCGTACAGCTCCTGCTGGTCGCCCTCCTCGACGATCTTGCCCAGGTACATGACGGCTACCCGGTCCGAGATGTGGCGGACCACCGACAGGTCGTGGGCGATGAACAGATACGCCAGCCCGAAGTCGCGCTGGAGCTGCTCCAGCAGGTTGACCACCTGGGCCTGGACCGACACGTCCAGGGCCGACACCGGCTCGTCGCAGACGATGAGCTCCGGCCGCAGGGCCAGGGCGCGGGCGATGCCGATGCGCTGGCGCTGGCCGCCGGAGAACTGGTGGGGGTAGCGGTTGAGGTGGTCGGGGTCGAGGCCGACCACTTCCAGCAGTTCCTGGACGGCGGCCCGGCGCTCGCCCTTGGGGGCGGCGTCGGGGTGGATGTCGAACGGCTCGCCGACGATGTCGCCGACGGTCATGCGGGGGTTCAGCGACGCGTACGGGTCCTGGAGCACGATCTGGATGTCGCGGCGCAGCCGCCGCAGGCGCCGCGGCGACATGGCGAAGATGTCCTCGCCTTTGTAGCGGGCCTGGCCGGCGGTGGCCTTCTCCAGGCGCAGCAGCAGCTTGGCCACGGTCGACTTGCCGCAGCCGGACTCCCCGACCAGCCCCAGGGTCTCGCCGCGGCGCAGGGTGAAGCTGACCCCGTCGACCGCCTGCACCGACCCGACCTTGCGCTGGAACACGATCCCGGTGGTGATCGGGAAGTGCTTGACCAGGTTGTCGACCTCCAGCAGCGGCGGCTCAGCGGCCATCGAGCACCTCCTGGTAGAAGTGGCAGGCGCTGCGCCGCCGGCCCTCGACCTCGTACAGCGGCGGCTCCTCGGCGGTGCAGACCTCCTGCCGGTAGCGGCAGCGCGGGTGGAACGGGCAGCCGCTGGGGATGCGCAGCAGGTTCGGCGGCGCCCCACCGATCGGGGTGAGGTCCTGGCCCTTCTGGTTGACCCGGGGGATGGAGCCCATCAGCCCCTCGGTGTAGGGGTGGGCGGGGCGGGCGTAGAGGTCGCCGATCGGGCCGGTCTCGACGATCTTGCCGGCGTACATGACGGCAACCCGGTCGGCGACGTCGGCGACCACCCCCAGGTCGTGGGTGATGAGGATGAGGCCCATGCCGGTCTCGGCCTGGAGGTCGGCCAGCAGCTCCATGATCTGGGCCTGGACGGTGACGTCGAGGGCGGTGGTCGGCTCGTCGGCGATCAGCACGTCCGGGTCGAGGGCCAGGGCCATGGCGATCATCACCCGCAGGCGCATGCCGCCCGAGAACTGGTGGGGGTAGTCGCCGACCCGGTCGGCGGCCGACGGGATCCGCACCCGGTCCAGCAGCTCGACC
Source organism: Actinomycetota bacterium (assembly GCA_036280995.1). Lineage (NCBI taxonomy): Bacteria > Bacillati > Actinomycetota > Actinomycetota bacterium. The sequence continues at coordinate 1,572 of DASUPQ010000712.1, forward strand.
GCCCGGCGCCGGGCCTCGGCCCTGGAGGCGCCGCGGTGGACCCGGTACATCTCGCCGATCTGGAAGCCGACCGAGAACACCGGGTTGAGGGCGGTCAGGGCGTCCTGGAAGACCATGGCCAGCCGCTCGCCGCGGACCCGGCGCCGGTCCTCCTCGCTCAGCCTGAGCAGGTCGTCGCCGTGGAAGCGGACCGCGCCGCCGGTGATGAACCCGGGCGGGCTGTCGATGATCCCCATGATCGCCTGGGCGCTGACGCTCTTGCCCGACCCCGACTCGCCCAGGATGGCCAGGGTCTCGCCCTGGTCGAGGTGGAAGCTGATGCCGTTGACGGCCTTGACCACCCCGTGGCGGGTGCGGAACTCGACCGCCAGGTCCTCCACCTCCAGCAGGTGGTCGCCGCCGCCGAAGTCCGGCCGGTAGGTGACGTCGTCGGTCTGGGTCATTGGCCTCACCGCAGCTTGGGGTCGAGAGCGTCGCGCAGGGCGTCGCCGAGCAGGATGAAGCTGAATACCGTGGCGCTGAGGAACAGCCCGGGGAACAGCAGCAGGTGGGGGGCGTTCAGCACCCGGGTCTGGGCGACCGAGATCATCAGGCCCCAGGAGATGGCCGGCAGCTCCAGGCCGACCCCGACGAACGACAGGGTCGCCTCGGCGGCGATCATGATGCCGATGAAGATGGTGGCGTACACGATCACCGGGGCGATGGCGTTGGGCAGGATGTGGCGGCGCAGCACCCGCGGCCCGCTCGCCCCCAGGGCCCTGGCCGCCTGCACGTAGTCGCTCTCCTTGGCCGACAGCACCGAGGAGCGCATCAGTCGCAGCATGGTCGGCCAGCCGACCACCAGCAGCACCAGGGTCACCTGGAGCAGGCCGCGGGTGCCGATGACGCTGAGGATGACGATCGCGGCCAGGATGTAGGGCAGGCCGAACCAGATGTCGGTGACCCGGGCGATCACGGTGTCGAGCGCCCCGCCGTAGTAGCCGGCGATCGACCCCAGCACCACGGCGACGGCGACGGCGCCGAGGGTGACCAGCAGCCCGACGGTGATCGAGACCCGGGCGCCATACACCACCAGGGCGTAGTAGTCGCAGCCCTGGAGGTCGAAGCCGAACCAATGCTCGGCGCTAGGCCGCTCCAGCGACCGCGACAGGTCACAGTTGCGCGGGTCGGCGCCGGTGAACAGCTGGGGGGCGACGGCCATGGCCCCGAAGAGCAGGATCAGCGCCGAGGCGACCAGGAACAGCGGGTTGCGGCGCAGCTCCCGCCAGGCGTCGGCCCAGAGGCTGGCCTGGCGGCCGGAGGGCTCGGCCTCGCCGCGTTCGGTCTCGGCCGCGGCGACGTCGGTGTCAGTCATAGCGGATCCTCGGGTCGAGGACGGCATATAGCACGTCCACCAGCAGGTTGGCGAGGATGAAGACCAGCACTAGGGCGGTCACGATGCCGACGACCACGGTGCTCTCCTGCTGCTGGATGGACAGGAAGACCTGCTGGCCGACGCCGGGGATGTTGAAGATGCCCTCGGTGACGATGGCCCCGCCCATGAGGGCCCCCAGGTCGACACCGAGGAAGGTGACCACCGGGATGAGGGAGTTGCGCAGCGCGTGGCGGCCGACCACCCGGGAGCGGGGCATCCCCTTGGCGGTGGCCGTGCGGACGTAGTCGGCCCGGAGGTTCTCGACCAGGCTGGTCCGGGTCAGCCGGGCCACGTAGGCCAGCGACAGCGCGCCCAGCACCATGCCGGGCAGCAGGTAGCTGGTCCAGCCCTGGTAGAGCCCGGCGATGGGGAGCCAGCCGAGCTTGACCCCGAACAGGATCTGGGCGGTGAAGCCGAGCACGAACACCGGGATGGAGACCACGGCCACGGTGGTGACCAGCACCAGGTTGTCGACGAAGGACCCGCGCCGCAGCCCGGCCAGCACCCCCGCCAGTAGACCCAGCACCAGCTCGAAGGCGAACGCGAATAGGGTCAGCCGGACGGTCACCGGGAACCGCTCGGCCATGATGTCGGTGACCTCGCGGCCGCGGAAGTCGCTGCCGAAGTCGCCCTGGACCAGGCCGCCCATGTACTTGCCGTACTGGACGAGCAGCGGGTCGTCGAGGTTGTAGCGGTCCCGCAGCTCCTGGTAGGTGGACTCGGCGAGGGGCCGCTCGCCGGCCAGGGCGCGGATCGGGTCGCCGGGGATGGCGAACACCAGGGCGAAGATGATGAAGGTGGTCCCGACGAACACCGGGATGATCTGCAGGGTCCGGCGGATGAGGTAGCGGCCCATCGATGCTGCTCCTGGGATTGGTGCCTGGGGCGGCAGGTCACGGGGAAGCGGCTGCCGCCCCAGGCGGTTGGGTGGGCGTGGCGGCGGGGGGCCCGACCACGCCCACCCGCGCCGATCAGGTCGCGGTCACGGTCACGTCCGCGGTCCGGATGCGTTCGAAGGCGTCGATGACCACGTTCTGCACGTTCTGGCTGTGGGCGCCCTGGACCTGCTCGAACCACATGGGGATGTTGGGCATGTCCTGGAGGATCTGGTCCTCGGCCTGCTGGTAGAAGGCGATGCCCTCCTCGACCCCGCCGGCCGCGTTGCCCTGCTCGATCAGCTGGTCGACCCGGTCGTTGGCGTAGCCGAAGTTGTTGGAGGACCCGTCGGTCGAGTAGATCGGCTGGAGGTAGTTCTGCGGGCTCGGGTAGTCCATCACCCAGCCGAGCCGGAACGGGCCGGTGACGTCCTCGTCGTCCAGCTTCTCGAGGTACTGGGCGAACTGCAGGCTCTGGAACTTGATGTCGGAGATGCCGAGGTTCTGGCGCAGCTGGTTGGAGACCGCGTTCATCCACTGGTCGTGGCCGGCGCCGCTGTTGAACCACAGCGTCAGCGGGCCCTCCCAGCCGCCGGCCTGGGCCAGCAGCTCCTTGGCCCGCTGCGGGTTGTGCGTGCAGGCCTCGCCGCAGGGGTTCTCGCGGGCCCCGCGGACCACCGGGGAGACCACCGAGTCGGCCGGGGTGTAGGCGCCGTTGAAGATGGCGTCGATGATCGCCTGGCGGTCGATGGCCATCGAGAACGCCTTGCGCAGGTTCGGGTCCTGGAAGCGCTCGTCGTACAGCGGGAAGCCGATGTAGGTGAAGGCCGAGCTGTCGCGCTCGATGAAGCGGTCGCCGAAGGCCTGGCGGGCGTCGGTCAGCCGCTCGGGCGGCAGGTTGTCCATGATGTCGAGGTTGCCGGCCAGCAGGTCGTTGTAGGCGGTGTTGATGTTGGAGTAGATGCGGAACTCGATGGCGTCGGCCTTGGCCCGGTCGCCGACGTAGTTCTCGTAGCGCTTGACGTTGACCGAGCGGTCGTGCTGCCAGGTGCCGTCCATCATGAAGGGGCCGTTGCCGATCGGGGCCTCCTCGAAGGCCTCGGGGTCCTCGGCGTAGGCCTTGGGCAGGGGGTAGAAGGCGGTGTAGCCAAGGGTCAGGGGGAACTGGCTGAAGGGGCCGTTGAGGGTGACCTCGAAGGTGGTGTCGTCGATCACCTTGAGGCCGCTCATCGCCTTGGCCTTGGGCCGCTCGCCCTTGTCGGCCTGGAGGTCCTGGTAGCCCTGGATGTTCTGGAAGAAGTAGGCGTTGCCGTAGGCGTTGGGGCCGTAGGCGCCGGCGTTCCAGGCGTCCACGTACGACTGGGCGGTCACGGGCTCGCCGTTGTGGAAGGTCCAGCCGCTCTTGAGCTTGATGGTCCAGACCGTCTGGTCGTCGGAGGTGATCGACTCGCCCATCGCCCCCTCGAAGGTCTGGGCGGCGGTCTCCGGGTCGTACTCGACCAGCGGGGTGAACAGGGCGTTGAGGACCTCGGCGCCGCAGGTCTCGTTGGTGTTCTGGGGGACCAGGTGCTCGGGCTCGCAGATGTAGACCGAGAAGCGGCCGCCCTCGGCGCCGGCGTCGGCGCCGGTCTCGCCGTCGCCGGACCCGCAGGCGGCCGCCAATAGGCTCAGGACCGCCAGCAGGGCGGCCAGCCGTGCTCGTCGAAGCTTCCTCACGCATCCCACCTCCATCACGGGATTCCTGGAGGGATTCCTGACGAGAGGAGTAGCCGGGGCCGGGCGGGGGCAGCGACGTCGTAAGCGGACGGTCTCCGAACCGACACGGGATCGCCACGGGACGGCGTCCGCCCCCGGGTTGGCCTATCGTTGCCGGGGTAACGGGTACGGCGAGGAGCGCCCGCACCGCCCGACGGAGGCCAGCATGAGGACGCGGGTCCTGCTGATCGAGGACGACGAGCGCATCCGCACCGCCATGCGGATGGCCCTGGAGCACGAGGGCCACAAGGTCGAGGAGGCCGCCAGCGGCGAGGAGGGCGTGCGCGTCTTCGCCGACCAGCCGGTCGACGTGGTCCTGATCGACCTGATGCTGCCCGGCATCGACGGTTTCGAGGTCTGCCGGTCGCTGCGCCGCACCAGCGACGTGCCGATCATCATGGTGACCGCGCGGGCCGACAGCCACGACGTGGTCGCCGGCCTGGAGGCGGGCGCCGACGACTACCTCACCAAGCCGTTCGTGCCCAAGGAGCTGTCGGCCCGCATCCGTGCCCTCATGCGCCGGGTCCGCAGCGAGCCGGCGACGCCGCCGCGGCTCGCCTTCGGCCAGATCGAGGTGCGGCCCGACGAGGGGGTCACCCGCCGGGCCGGCGAGGAGGTCCACCTGACCAGGACCGAGTTCGAGCTGCTGTGCGAGCTGGCCGCCAACCCGAATAAGGTGCTGCGCCGCGAGGAGCTGCTGGAGCGGGTCTGGGGCTACGACTATTTCGGCGACGGGCGGCTGGTCGACGTGCATGTCCGGCGGCTGCGGACCAAGATCGAGGACGACCCGGCCGAGCCCCGCCACATCGTCACGGTCCGCGGGATGGGGTACAAGCTGGTGCCATGACCAGGGCCGAGCCCGCCGCCGGGCGCAAGGGTGCCGGCCCGCGGCTCGGCCTGCGGACCCGGGTGACGGCGGCGTTCGCGCTCGGCGCCCTCGGCCTGGCACTGCTGCTGTCCCTGCTCACCTACACCCTGAGCAGCACCTACCTGATCCGCCAGCGAGAGGCCTCCGCCCTGCGGCAGGCGTTCGTCAACGCCCGCTTCCTCCAATCCGGGCTTCGGGCCGCCGACCCCGACGTGCCCGCGCTGCTCGACGACCTGGAGACGCCGGCCACCTCCGAGTCGCTGCTGGAGCGCGGCGGCGAGCGGTTCGCCAGCAACCCGGTGGAGGTCGGCCCCAACGACCTCCCGGAGGCGCTGCGCGGGCGGGTCGGGGCCGGGACGGCGGCCCGCCAGCGCTTCCGGCTGGGCGGGAGCCCGCGCTTGGCCGTCGGCGTGCCCCTGCCGGCCGTCGGGGCCACCTACTACGAGGTCTTCTCCCTGGCCGAGCTGGACCGCACCCTGCGCGTGCTCACCGGGTCCCTGGCCGCCGGGACGGTGGTGACCGTCCTGCTCGGCGTCGCCCTCGGCCGCTGGGTCAGCGGCCAGGCCCTGCGGCCCCTGGCCGACGCCGGCCGGGCCGCCCGTTCGATCAGCCACGGCCGCCTCGACACCCGCCTCGAGCCCAACCCGGACCCGGACCTGCGCGTGCTCTCGGTCGCCTTCAACGACATGGTGGACGCGCTGGAGCAGCGAATCGAGCGCGACGCCCACTTCGCCTCCGACGTCAGCCACGAGCTGCGGTCCCCCCTCACCACCCTCACCACCGCGGTCGAGCTGCTCCACGCCCGCCGGGCCGAGCTGCCCGCCTCGGCCGCCGAGAGCGTCGACCTGCTCCGGGTCGAGGTCGAACGGTTCCAGCGGATGGTCCTGGACCTGCTGGAGATCTCCCGCATGGACGCCGGCGTGGCCGAGCTGGCCCTCGAGGAGGTCCAGCCGGAGGAGCTGGTGCGCCAGGCGGTGCGGGCAGCCCGGCCCGCCGGGGCCGCCACCGCGGACGGCCCCCCACCGGAGGTGGCCGTCGGCGATCAGGTCGCCGGCCTGGTCGTCCAGGCCGACAAGCGGCGCCTGGTCCGGGTGGTGGCCAACCTGGTCGACAACGCCGAGCGCCACGGCGGCGGCCTGGCCGGGGTGGGGCTGGAGCGGGTCGGCGACCATGTCCGGATCCTGGTCGACGACGCCGGCCCCGGCATCCCCGAGG
>DASUPQ010000713.1 GCA_036280995.1 Actinomycetota bacterium
CCTAGAGGGTGTCTGAAAAGCTCATGGGCGGGTGAGGCGACGGAGCAGCAGCCGGGTCATGGCTAGGTAGATGACCGCCTCGGAGGTGGCGGTGAGGTATTCGTAGTCCTTGCTGAGACGGCGGTATCGGCCCAGCCAGGCGAAGGTCCGCTCCACCACCCACCGGCGTGGGACCACTGCGAAGGGTGACACGATCGGCGGTGTCGCCCCGGGCGGGAGCCAGCGTCGCTGCCGGCCGCCATCGTGGCGTTGCACCACCTGGAACGCGATGCCGCGGCGCTGGTGGGCCCAGTCCAAGAAGGGGCCGCGGTAGCCGCCATCGACCCAGCCGTGCCGTAGCCGGGGGAACCGCCGCCGGTCCAGCCGTCTGAGCAGCTCCATGGCGCCATCGCGGTCGCCGACGTCGGCCGCGGTCAGGTGGACCTTGATGATCAGGCCAAGGGTGTCGACCAGGAGGTGGCGCTTGCGGCCGTTGACCTTCTTGGCGCCGTCGTAGCCGTGGCGCCCCCCCGTTCGGTGGTCTTGGTGCTCTGGCTGTCCAGGATGGCCGCGGTCGGGGTGGGCCGGCGGCCTTGGCGGATCCGCTCCTGGATGCGGAGGGTGGCGTGGACCTGTTCCCACAATCCCTGCTGCCGCCAGCAGCGGAAATAGTGGTAGACGGTCTGCCAGGGCGGCAGGTCATGGGGCAACAACCGCCAGGCGCAGCCGGCCCGCAGCCAGTAGGCCATGGCGTTGATCAGCTCCCGGCGGTCATGGATGGGTGGGCGGCCACCCAGCTTGGGAGGAGGGATGAGCGGGGCCAGCAGCTGCCACTCGGCGTCGGTCAGGTCGGTGGCATAGGGGCGGCGGGCTGAGGTCACCGGCGGCTTCCTGTCGTGGACGGGATCAGGACAGTCGGGGATCATACGGGCTTTTCAGACACCCTCTAACGGGTCCTGGGTGTCGGGTTGAGGTTATGAGACCGACAGACCGGCGTGGCGTAGGAACGAGTAGGCCAGGTGCGGGGTGCGGCGGACGCGTTGGATGCCGCGGTGGGCCTGGTCGATCACCTCAGCGAGCGTGGGCACGGCCAGGTTGGCCAGTTCCACGGCCTTGAGGCTGGACCACAGCCCCTCGACCGGGTTGAGGTCGGGCGCGTAGGCGGGCAGGCGCTCGACCACCAACCAGGACCGCTGGGTCGCCAGCCAGTCCCGCATGGCTTGGCTGCGGTGGGCGGGCAAGCCGTCCCACAACAGGGTTGCCTTCTCCCCACCAAGGAAGCGGCGCAGCTCACAAAGGACCTCGATGAGGGTATCGGTGTCGTAGTTGCCAGCGGTGACGTGGAAGGCGAACTGGGCGCCGCCGCCGCGCACCCCATAGCAGAGCGCGGCCGCCATGGAGGCCTTCTTCCAGTTGAACGGGTGTACCAGCACCGGCGGGCGGCCCCGGGGCGCCCAGGTCCGGCGGACGTTGGGGGTCAGGCTGAGCGCGGTCTCGTCGAAGAAGACCAGGCAGGCTCTGCGCCGTTGGGCGTTTGCTTGATCTGAGGCCAGCGTTCCTTGACCCAGCGGTCGATCGCCGCCTGGTCGCGCTCGGCCGCCCGGCGCTTGGGCCGCTGCACGCTCCAGCCAAGGCGGTGATGCAGCAGCGCCCACACCCAAGCAGGATGATGCTGCACGCCGGTCAGGCGCTCGATGACCAGCGCGATCCGCTCCAACGTCCACAGCTCCCCAGTGAACCCGTTGGCGCCGGCGCCTTCCAGCAGGGCCTGCTCGACGGTGGCGAGCTGAGCGTCCGACAGCCGCGGCGCCGGACCGCTCGGCCCTTTACTACGCAGGGCATCGGTGCCGCCGGCCTGCCAGCGGGCATGCCAGACGCTCACGGCCTGAGCTGAGACCTCGAGCTGGCGGGCGACCTCGGCCTGGGTGACGCCGGCGGCGAACAGCTCAGCCGCCCGCAGCCGACGGGCCTGGAGCCGGTCGCGTTCTCGTTGTGCCGCAGGGCGGCGAGGGATGGTTGGCATGGCGCCGATCCTGACCCGCCAGCCAGCAAGGCGCCAACTCCACGCCCTCCCCGCCCTCAACCCGACACCCAGGACCCGTTAGAGGGTGTCTGAAAAGCCCGTATGATCCCCGACTGTCCTGATCCCGTCCACGACAGGAAGCCGCCGGTGACCTCAGCCCGCCGCCCCTATGCCACCGACCTGACCGACGC
>DASUPQ010000714.1 GCA_036280995.1 Actinomycetota bacterium
TGGCCGAGGCGTGGCGCCGCCGCCGCGGCCAGCCCCCCGGCGAGCAGGACCAGCATGAGTAGGGCGGGCGCATACCAGGCGTTGGTGGATCGGAGGGTGCGCCAATGAGCGACGAGGCGACCGCCAACGGCGGGTCGGGCACGGCCAGGCGCATGTGGCAGGTCCTGGAGACCCTCCACATGACCGTGTACTTCGCCCCCGAGCCCCGCGACGCCTACCGCCGGGCCGGCCTGCGCGGCGGCTGGATGGGTTACTTCGCCTCCCGCTCGGCGGCCATGGGCCCCGTCCCGGCCGAGGTGGTGATGGCCACCTTCTACAACTTCCATCCCCGCATGGTCCGCCGGGCCATCCCCGACGCCTGGGGGTTCGCGCCCCCCGAGCGGGTGCTGGCGGCCCGGGTCGAGGGCGCCGACGCCGCCCTCCGCCGCCTCCTCGGCGACTGGGCCGGCGGCCCCGAGGCCGCCGAGGCGGCCGCCCTGGCCCGCCAGGCCATGGAGGGCCAGGACCCGTCGGGCCGCCCGCTGTTCGCCGCCCACGCCGCCCTGCCCTGGCCGGAGCCGTCCCACCTCGCCCTGTGGCACGCCGCCACCCTGTACCGCGAGTTCCGCGGCGACGCCCACGTGGCCTGCCTGACGGCCGAGGGGATCGACGGCCTCGAGGCCCACGTCCTGGCCGCCGGCGCCGGCCAGCTTCCCGGGGCGGTCCTGCGCCAGTACCGCGGCTGGTCCGACGAGGAGTGGGCCGCCGCCGTGGAGCGGCTCGGCGCCCGCGGCTGGGTCGACCCCGGCGGATCGCTGACCAAGGCCGGCCGGGCCGCCCGCGACGCCCGCGAACGGCGCACCGACGACCTGGCCATGCCCCCCTGGCGCCGCCTCGGCCCCGGCGGCTGCGCCCGCCTGCTCGACCTCCTCGGCCCTCCGGTCCGCCTGGTCGTCGACGGCGGCGGCATCCCGTTCCCCAACCCGGTGGGCCTTCCCGCCCCCATGGCCTGACGGGAACCGGAATGCGGCGCCCCGAGGCGCTGTTGGCCCCGTTGAGAGTCCTCCCCACATCCTTGGAGCGCCGTGATGGCCGACGAGTGCACCCACCTCGACCAGATCCGCATCTCGAGCGTGAACCAGCCCGGGTGCCAGGACTGCCTGGCCACCGGGGGGACCTGGGTGGAGCTGCGGTTGTGCGTGGGCTGCGGGCGGGTGGGGTGCTGCGACAACTCGCCCAACCGGCACGCCACCAAGCACTTCCAGTCGACCGGGCATCCGATCATCCGCAGCTACGAGCCGGATGAGCGCTGGTGGTGGTGCTACGTGGACGAGCTGGCCTTCGAGCTCGAGGGCGTCGAGCCGGCCCGAGCCAGCGGGTGAGGGAGCGCCGCCGCTGGACCCTGGTGGTGGTGTGCCTGGCCACCGCCGTGCTGCTGCTGAACGTGGCCGCCCCCAACGTCGCCCTGCCCGACATCGGGGCGGACCTGGACGCCGAGCTGAGCGTCCTCCAGTGGGTCATCAGCGGCTACTCGCTCGCCCTGGCCGCGACCCTGCTCACCGCCGGGACCCTGGCCGACCTGGTGGGGCGGCGGCGGATGTTCCTCGGCGGGCTGGCCGGGTTCGCGGCCGCCTCGGCCGTGTGCGCGGCCGCGCCGACGGCGCTGGCCCTGATCGCGGGGCGGGCCGCCCAGGGGCTGGCCGGGGCGGTGCTGCTGTCGTCCTCGCTGGCCCTGCTGGCCCAGGACTTCACCGGGGTGGCGCGGGCCGGGGCCATCGGGGTGTGGGGGGCGACGGTGGCGGCCGCCTTCGCCATCGGCCCGCTGGAGGGCGGGCTGCTCACCGAGGCGTCCGGCTGGCGGGCCATCTTCGTGCTCGACGTCGCCATCGCCCTGGCCTGCCTGCCGGTGGCCGTGCGGCGCCTGCGCGAGTCCCGCGACCCCGACGCCGGCCAGGTCGACTGGTGGGGCACGGTGACGCTGTGCCTCGGGCTGTTCCTTGGGGTGTTCGCGCTCACCCGCGGCGACGTGCTCGGCTGGGGGAGCGGGGTCATCGTGGCCAGCGCGGCCGCGGCGGCGGCCCTGCTGGCCGCGTTCGTGGTGGTGGAGCGGCGCGAGCCCGAGCCCATGCTCGACCTCGGCCTGTTCGCCACCCCGACCTTCACCGGGGCCTCGGTGGTGGTGCTGCTCCTGGCCGCCTCCACCTTCGGACCGTTCCTGTACCTGACGCTGTTCCTGCTGGATGTGGGCGGGGCCTCCCCGACCGCGGTCGGGCTCCAGCTCATGCCCCTGTCGGCGGCCGCCTTCGTGGTCTCCTCCCTCGGCGGGCGCTACGCCAGGGTCCTGCCGGTGCGGGCGGCCCTGCCCGCCGGCCAGCTCCTGTCCGCGGCCGGCCTGCTGGCCATGCGGGGGGTGGAGGCGTCCTCGCCCTGGACCTTCCTGCTGCCCGGCCTGCTGCTCATGGGGGTCGGGATCGGCCTGTCCAACCCGGCCGTGACCTACGCCGCCCTCGGGGTGGTCCCGGCGACCCGCAGCGGCATGGCGTCGGGCACCAACAACACCTTCCGCCAGGTCGGCCTGGCCATCGGCATCGCCGTCCTGGGGACGCTGCTCCCGGCCCAGGCCGAGGCCGACCCGGCCGCCTTCGCGGCCGCGCTCGACCGGATCCTGCTGGTCAGCGCCGCCGTCGCCGCCGCCGGGGCGGTCCTGGCCGTGACCCTGATCCGCCAGCGGGACTTCGTCGTCGACCCGGCCCCAGCCGGGTCCTGACCGACGACGGCCTGGGGTCGGCCTTCGGCCGACGATCAATGGACTCCGACCGGCGGAGCCGGCCGGGCGGGAGATTCTTCTCCCTCCACGGTCGCGGTAGACTCCCGGCGACTCCAGTGCGCCGCTCCCCCGAAATCCGCGGGCCGGACCGGGTCGGACCGGGCTAAGCTGGAGCGTTCCGGACCCGACGGACACGAGGAGCAGAAGTGAGCCTGCTGGCCATCGCCTGGACGATCGTCGCCTTCCTGGTCGGCGCGGCGGTCGTGGTGCTGTGCGTCGTGATGGCCAACCTGTTCCGGGTGCTCACCTCGACCAAGGACCTGATCGACGGGGTGACCTCCCAGACCGTGCCGCTGCTGGGACAGGTCAACACCACCGTGGCCATGGTCAACCAGGAGCTGACCCGGGTCGACGGCATCCTGGCCACCGCCGAGGGCGTGACCGCCTCGGTGGGCGGCATGGTCAACACCGTCTCGGCCACCATCTCCAGCCCCCTGGTCAAGCTGAGCGCGTTCGCCTACGGGCTGCGCAAGGCGGCCGGCGTGGCCTCCTCCGACGACCAGCCGGCGGGGCGCGGCCGCCGAGGCCGGAGGCGGCGATGACAACGTGAAGCGGGTCTTCTGGGGCCTGGTCGGCCTCGGCATGGGGGCGGCCATCGGCGTGGGGGTCATGCGCTGGGCGTCGCGCACGGCCGACCGGCTGGCGCCCCAGTCGCTGGCCGAGGAGCTGGTCCACGCGGCCGCCGACTGGCGCGAGCGCCTGTCGGCGGCGCTCGCGCAGGGCCAGGCGGCCATGGCCGAGCGGGAGGCGGAGCTGCGAGCTCAGCTCGCCGAGCCGGGGAGCGGGGCCCGTTAGCGCCCTGGCCCGGTTCGGCGGGAGGAGGAAGCAAGGCTCCCGACCCACGAACGCGAGGTCCACACCATGAACTCCACCGAGATCCGACGCCGGTTCACCGACTTCTTCGTCGAGCGGAACCACCGGCTGGTCCCCTCCAGCCCGCTGATCCCCAACGACCCGACCCTGCTGCTGGCCAACGCCGGCATGAACCAGTTCAAGCCCTACTTCCTCGGCGAGGTCGAGCCCGACTTCCGCCGCGCCACCAGCGTGCAGAAGTGCACCCGCACCTCCGACATCGAGAACGTCGGCGACCGCAGCCACGCCACCTTCTTCGAGAT